>JBEEHO010000210.1:0-8908 GCA_041167425.1 Verrucomicrobiota bacterium
GCCAACTTCACGCGCGCATCGGCACGGAGGCCGTTCGTTCGAGTTTGCCCCAGCTGACGAAAGCGCCTTTCACCGCGCGCAGGATCGCTTTCCAAATAACGTAGCTCAACATCGGCCGGTAGATCAGGCGCATGGGCAAAATCCGCCATGCGCGCCAGACCGATTCGCGCTCCAGGATGCACGCGAGCGTCGCGAGGATCACGTCCATGCTGAGAAAAGCGATGACGAACGGAAGCACTGCGCCCCACGCTCCGAAGGGAAGCGAGGCCAGCAGAAAAAGATCCACCACCGGCGTGATCGCGACGAGTATGATTTGGAAAAACCACACGCTCGGCAGACTGAACCAACCGAGCGCGCGGTAACGCCAGTTGAAGATCATGTCGCGATGTTTCCAAAGACATTGCAGCGTGCCGTAAGCCCAGCGAAAACGCTGGCGCGCGAGCGTGCGCACGGTCTCGGGCGCTTCCGTCCACGCGATGGCCGCGGGCACATACACGATACGCTGTGCGCGCTTGTGGAGGGCCAGGGTCAGATCGGTGTCTTCCGCCAGCGTTTCGAGGCTGAGCCCACCGGCATCGTCAATGGCCGATTTGCGGATCGCGCTGATCGCGCCGGGAACGACAGTGATGCAATTCCACCGTGAATAGGCGCGCCGATCGAGATTGAAGCCACAGGTGTATTCGAGCGCCTGGCATTTCGCGATGAACGTCCGTAAATTTCCCACTTTCGCATGTCCCGATACCGCACCGATGCGTTCATCCGCGAAGGGCTGGACGAGATGGCGGAGCGTATCGCGCTGGCAATGCGTATCCGCATCGAGGAAAACCACGATGCCGGTGCGCATCGCGGACAGGCCCCGTTGGAGCGCGCGCGCCTTGCCTCGATTCTCCTGACGCAAGAGCCGAACCCGCGCATCGTTCGCGATGATGGACTCCACTTCAGCGGCAGTGTGATCCTGCGAGCCATCGTCCACGACGATCACCTCCAACTCGCCGGCGTAATCTGTCGCGAGCACAGCACGCAGCGTCTCCGCGATCACCTTTCCTTCATTGTAGGCGGCCACGATCACGCTGATCGGCTCGGCAAAATTTCCCGACCAGCTGCGGCGAAAACGCGAGGCCAGCCAGATGACGACGAGCGTGCGGAGCACGACGAGCGCTGTCGCCACAATCATAAACGCCCAAAGAAATTCTTCCGCGGCGTGAAAAATCCGGAAGCCCGCGCCGGTGATGAAATGACTGAGCGAACGTCCCTTTGTGTCGGCCAGGGGCATGACCGCGTCGCGCGTCGTCCCCAGCAGCGTGCTGAGGGACACGACTGAATCGCCGCGCGTTTTGAGGTAGTCGAGAATCCGCGGCAGCGCCTCGACCGTTTGCTGCCGGTCCCCGCCGGCGTCGTGCAGCAGGATGATACTGCCATCACGCCGTTGCTGTTTTACCCGTTGCAGAATGACGTCGGCGCCCGGTTGGGCCCAGTCCTGTGGATCGATGTTTTCGAGCACCACGAGATAACCCAGCTCCTGCGCAATGTTCAGCGGAATGAGTTCGCTGATTTTCGACGGGCTGGTGTCTGCCGCGTAGGGCGGGCGGAAAAGCGTGGTGGCGCGTCCGGTAATGGTCTCGAGCAGAAGCTGGGTCGCGTTCAGCTCCAGCCGGATATGCTCCGGCCAGCAAACCGCGAGATTCGGATGGTAATAGGTGTGGTTCCCGATTTCGTGACCCTCCGCCACGATCCGCCTAACGAGTCCTGGATATTGCTCCGCGTTCGCGCCCACCAGAAAAAAAGCCGCCTTCACGTTGGCCGCCTTGAGAATGTCCAGAATCTGCGGAGTCCACTCCGGATCGGGACCATCATCAAAGGTGAGCGCAACCTGATGGGGAGCGCCGGCGCCCTGATGATAAAGCGTCGGGAATTGGGGGAACTTCGAATACGTCGCGGTGAGGTAGCCCTCCTTATCCACTGCCAGGGCGCGTTGTCCGTCGGATTGCGTCTCATCCACCGAAACAATTTCGCCTTCGCCCACGTCGGCAATCGTGTCGGTCCCGCGCAAAACCTCGAGGAGAGAACGCGACGCATCATCCATCTTGAAATCGCGCGGAACGGCGAGCGCGTCCCAGATCGAAGTATCCTCCGTCCCCAGCCGATAAAGCGCGAAGCCGCCCGCCTTCGCGTCCCGGACGGCGCGCAGTTGATTCAAAAACGTAACCACGTCGAGGAACCAGACCGAGTGATCCTTGTCCGCGTCCTCGTAATAAAAATACGGATTGTAGTGCGGCGTCGCAATGGTCACGCCGGCGACGTCCGCATAGCTCGCGCGGCTCATCGCTTCCGGAAAGCTGATCAGCTCGGCCTTCTTCGCACCGTTCATCCAATCGTAACCATAGCTGCCGAGCGCGATGATCCATTGCTTCGACTCGGCGCCGTCCATCAGCACCTTGAGCCATCCTTCAAACCATTGGCGCGAGCCCAGCGGGCCGGCCGGATCGATGTCGGACGTTTCATCGAACAGCAGCGCGACAAAGCGGTCGACGTTGTCCGACAATTCCTCGAAATCGATGTAATCGAGATCCTGGCCGGGCTGCACGCAAAGCCAGAGCTGTTTGTCGTCGTAGTGCAATGCGTCCGTCAGCCGGTCGAGAAAAATGGTGATGTCCTTTTTGTAGGCTGGATCGATCTGCTCCCAATCGACCACCACGCCGGCCGCCTTCGCCTCGTTCAAAACCGCGAGCACCTTTTGGATGAAACGATCCTGCGTTTCCGGCACGCTGTGCGCGAGGTTCTCGACCGCTTCGGGTTGCCATGTATCGCCCACCAGATTCGTCAGCAGCGGCATCAACGCGATTCCTTTGCTGGCCGCAAGTTTCGGCACGCGATTGTCCGCATCGATTTGCAGATCGCCGGAGCCATTGATCATCGCCATCCATTCCGGACAAACGTGCGTGATCTGGTTCGCGTGCTGCTCCAGCGAAGTATAGCTGTAGGGATCGCCGTTCGTGTAAAAGGCCAGGCGCACTTCATTGTTCGCCGATTTTTTCCGCGGGTGGGCCGACGGCGGCTGGACTGGTCCCGGGGATTTTTTCGCCTTCAGACGCGACGCCGCAAATTTTTCCCAGAGCGCGAGGTTCGCCGGCGGCTGTCCCGCCGGATTCACTTTCTGCAGGGACTTCAGCTGCCCCTTTAACTGCCGGAGGGAAAAGGGAAGACTGAGTTGAGGCGCGACAAAAAGTGTTTGGACGAAAAAGACCGTGCCGAGAAAAACCATGATCCCGGCGATGAGCAGATAAAGACGAAGGCGCGGCCAGCGTTTCCCGGCCGGATCCGAGAAAACAAACGGCGTGACAGTGTGTTGAGACTCCTCCTCCATCCCGCGCATGTTAGCATGTCCCCCGACCTCCCGCTCCCCTCCTCCTCCCGCTCAGGATTTTGCTCCTGATCCTGCTCCTGATCTTGTCGCACCCATCCTCCTGCTCACTCCCGATTTGCTCAGGATCATGAGCGGGAAAGTAACAACATCCCCAGTTCACCCCCGCGCTCGCGCAGCAATTCCTTCGCCCGCGTTATCGCTTCTTCGCGGCTGATCGGCGGCCTTTCGAGCACAAGAACTCCGTCGAAAATTGCGTTCGTCGCTTCATCCACTGCCGCCGCGCATCCGACAATCGCAAAAACGCGCTTACCCAGCTTTCGCGCGAGCCGCGCCACACCGGCCGGAGCTTTCCCCTCCAAAGTTTGCCCATCGAGTTTGCCCTCGCCAGTCACGACAATATTCGCTCGTGCAATCGCCGATTCCAGATCGAGAAGTTCCGCAACGAGATCGAAGCCCGACCGAACCGTCGCGCCGCAAAAACTCATCAAGCCAAACCCTAACCCTCCGGCCGCGCCCGCTCCGGGCGCCTCTCGAAAATCGCAGCCGAGATCGTTCGACACCACGTCCGCCATCCGCGCGAGAGAATCTTCCAGCAAAGCCAATTGTCCGGGCGCAACACCCTTCTGCGGTCCAAACGTTCGCGTCGCACCGCGTTCGCCGAGAAGCGGATTTCGCACGTCCGCCGCGGCCGTGACTCGAGGAAGAACCAGATCGCGCGGCGGCGAGATGTGTTCGAGCTGGAGCAAATCGGAAACCTGCCCGGTTAACTCGACCCCATCCCGGTTCAGGAAGCGAAAGCCCAAAGCGCGCGCCAGGCCAATCCCGCCATCGTTCGTCGCGCTGCCGCCTAAACCGATGACAATTTCCTTTGCTCCGCGCGAGGCCGCGTCGCGCAGCATTTCGCCGACACCGAATGTATTTGCGCGGAGTGGATCGCGAAGATGTGATGAAATTCGCGCGGCCCCAGCCGCTTCGCTCATCTCCATTACCACCGTCGCCCGTTCGCGGAGCCAAACCGACCGGGCCGCGATCTCGCCTCCGAGTGAATCGTGCGCGCGGCACGTCACCCATTCGCCGCCGCACGTGAGGGAGATCACCTCAGCCGTCCCCTCCCCGCCATCGGCCACCGGCGTGATCTCAATGATCGCATCCGGCAGGACATCGCGCAGTCCCGCAGCAATGCTCTCCGCTACCTCGCGTGCGCCTAACGAGTCCTTGAACTTATCGGGAGCAATCAGGATTCGCACGTTCTGAATGTTCTCACACAAAGGTCACAACGGGACACAAAGGGTCTGTTTGGAGCCAGGCACCGTCGTGACCTTTGTGTGAGCCCCGCGGTTGCTACTTTAACTTTCGCTCCAAAATTTCTCCGACCAGCGCCGGGTTCGCCTGGCCTTTCGAAAGTTTCATCACCTGTCCCTTGAGATAGTTTAGCGACGCGGCATTTCCCGCGCGGAAATCCGCAGCCGATTTCGGATTCGCGCCGATCGCCTGCTCGCACAGCATTTCGATCTCCCTCGCATCGCTCAACTGCTCGATTCCCTTTTCCTGCACGATTGCCCCGGCGGATTTTGCATTCGCAAACATTTCCGCGAACACTTCCTTCGCCTGCTTCCCGCTGATTTTTCCAGCATCAATCAAGTTCACCAGTTCATCGAGCGCAGCCGGAGGAATTGGGCAATCAGCGATCGCGCGCCCGACCTGGGCCAGCGCGTTTTGGAGATCGTTCAAAATCCAGTTCGCGATATTCTTCGGCCTCTTCGCTCCTTTCGCGGCCGACTCAAAATAACTGGCAAGCGCGAGATCATCCGCCAACACACCCGCGTCGTATGAGCTCACGCCGTACTGCTCCACGAACCGCGCACGCTTCGCCTTCGGCAGCTCGGGCATCCGGTCGCGCGCTTCATCCAGCAATGCTTCGGTTTTCACCGGCACTAAATCGGGGTCGGCGAAATAGCGGTAATCATGCGCGAATTCTTTCGTTCGCATCAGCAACGTCTCGCCTCTGGCGTCATTCCATCCGCGCGTCTCCTGCTCCAACTTTTCGCCGCGCTCCAGGGCCTGCGTTTGCCGCCGCACTTCATAAGCCAGCGCGCGGCGGACACCGCTGATCGAGTTCAGATTCTTGATCTCAATTTTCGCGCCGAGCTCCTGCTGCTCCGCCGGCCGCACCGAAACATTGCAATCGCAGCGCAACTGACCTTTCTCCATATCGGCATCGCTCACCGCGCCGTAGATCAGGATTTGCTTGAGCGCGGTCAGGAAAGCGAACGCTTCCTCCGGCGAATTGATTTCGGGCTCGCTCACAATTTCCATCAGCGGCGTGCCCGCGCGGTTGAAATCGATCCCGGTGCTGTTTTCGAAATGAAAGCTTTTCGCCACGTCTTCTTCGAGATGAATGCGAACGAGCGCCACCTCCTTGCCGGAGGCAGCGATATTTTTCTGCGCGTCCTTGGGATAAGCGAGATCATGCAGCGGCACCGCGCCGTTCGCGCACAGCGGCAGATCGTATTGCGAGATCTGATAATTCTTCGGCATGTCCGGGTAGAAATAATTTTTCCGATCGAACTTGGAGACCGGAGTGATGTCGCACCCGAGCATCAATCCCGTCAGCGCCGTCAGCCGGAGCGCTTCGTGATTCATCACCGGCAGCGCCCCGGGCAATCCGAGGCAGATCGGGCACGTGTGAGAGTTCGGCGCCGCACCGAATTCCACCGGGCAAGCGCAGAACATCTTCGAGCGCGTCCGAAGCTGGACGTGCACTTCCAAGCCGATCGCCGTTATGTAATTCATTCCCGAACAGGAGGCCTCACACAAAGGTCACAAAGGTTCACAAAGAAACGTCGGGAGGATTTTCCTCGTCCAGTTGGCCGTTGATGATTCGTTTGATTCCATTCTTCAAATGCGATTCCCCGAAGTTGATCAAAAGGCCGAGCTTCAATCCACTCAAGCGCAGTTGCGTTAGCACTTGCTTCGAGTGGACCGCAGAAAGCGTTGCGACCGACTTCAGTTCTACGATCACCTTCGATTCTACCAGAAGATCGGCGCGATAACCTTCCTCGAAGAGAATCCCATCATACGTGATAGGCATCGGTCTCTGCCGTTCCACGACAACGCCAGCTTTCCGCAACTCGTGGGCGAGGACGACTTCATAAACCGACTCGAGCAAACCCGGTCCGAGCTTGGTATGCACAACGAAGGAGGCGTCCAGGATTTTCCTCGCTATCTCATTCTCATTCATCCCGTCGTGTTCCTTTGTGACCTTTGTGCGAGATCCTCAATTCTTTTTCCCGGCAAACTCCAGCGCCTTTTTCAGATCGAACTGCCTGGCGCGCGCGGCCAGTATCGGATCGTTCGCAGCGTCGATGATTCGGCGATCGCGGAGCAATTCGACGATTCGTCCCTGGGCGATCATCTCCGCAATCTCGGGATCATTGCGGAGGGCCACGATCTTCGGGTGCTCGCCCAGTTCCCTGGCGCCGGGGTAGCTGAGAAAACGCCGGGCCATTTCCGGGTTGGCCAGGACTGTGCCCATGTCGCCGAGGGTTTGGTAAACACCGTCCGGCATCGCGTCAGTCTTTTTCACGACGTCTCCGACCACGCCGATCTCCACGGAATTTTTTAGCCGCGCCAGCAGAATCATCAACGAGTCTGCATCGAGGTCGGTTTGAGCCGGAGTTCCGTCCGGCCGGCGAGGCTGTGCCGTGAGACCGCTCGAAATCAAAGTTCGGCGTCGCGCCTCCACTTGAGCACTGGCGATGGAGCCCACCGAACGGATACCGACCAGGATGAGCCAGATAAAAAAAGCGCCAAAAAAAAGTCCGACCAGCGCGCCGGTAGAACCATAGACCAAGCGCAGCAGCCCTGAACTTTGCTGCGCGGTGCGTTTAAAAAGAATGCTCCCGAGACTCGCGACGATCGCGTAAGCGAGCAACGCCAGGATCGCGCCGCCCAGCGCGGAGAGCACGATGTCTGGCATCGTGACCATCGGCCGAAGCAGCGGCACAGCCATATTGCCTCCGAAAAATCCGGCGGCGTAAGCGGCGATCACCGCCGCGACGCGCATGAGCTGGCGCAAGATTCCGAGGCGCCACCCGCGAATAATTTCAAAAAGGATCAGGATGACCGCGAAGGAAACGAAGACGATCTGCCAGAGCGATGATCCGGCGGTGCTTCCTATTTCTGATTGCGGATTGCGGACTGCGGCAAGGAAGAAATGCAAAGGCGATAGCTCTGGTTGCGCGCGCTTATCTTTCCGAAATCCGGTTGCCGAAATCCGAAATCACCCGTTGCCGGAGCGCGTGATCGCAGAGCACGAGCGCGGCCATCGCTTCCACGATCGGGACCGCGCGCGGCAGGACGCAGGGATCATGGCGCCCGCGAGCGGCCAGCGTCGTCTCCTCATGCGAGGCAGTCACCGTTTTTTGATCGCGTGCAATCGTCGAGGTGGGTTTGAAGGCGACCCGGAAGAAAATGTCTTCGCCGTTGGTGATTCCGCCCTGGACACCTCCCGAATTGTTGGTGGTAGTTCGGACTTTTCCGTCCCGAACCTCAAAAGGATCGTTGTGCTCGGAGCCTTTCATTCGCGTGGACGCGAACCCGGAACCGATCTCAAAACCTTTCGAGGCCGGAAGACTTAACATGGCCTTGGCGAGATCCGCTTCGAGCTTATCGAAGACCGGTTCGCCGAGCCCGGCGCCAAGGCCGCGGATCACACACTCGACTACGCCGCCGACCGAATCGCCTTCCGCGCGCACCGATTGAATCAGGGCCGTCATCAGTTCCGCGGCCGCTTCATCCGGACAACGAACAAGATTGCGCTCGACGTCTTCAGCCCGAACCGAAGCGCGATCGACTCGCGCGGAGACCTCATGAATTTGCGCCACGTACGCGACGATTTCGCAACGGTCCTGCGAAAGTTGATTCAAAACTTTTTTTGCCACGGCGCCGGCCGCGACTCGGCCCACCGTTTCCCGCGCCGAGGCACGGCCGCCGCCCTGCCAGTTTCGAATGCCGTACTTGGCTTCATAGGTGAAGTCGGCATGCGACGGGCGATAGGTCTCTTTCATTTCGGAGTAGGCCTCCGGTCGCGCGTCCTTGTTCATGACCATGAGCGAGATGGGCGTGCCCAGAGTGCGGCCCTCGAAGAGGCCGGATAAAATCTGGCAATGGTCAGCTTCATTTCTGGGAGTGACAATTTTGCTCTGGCCGGGACGCCGCCGGTCGAGATCGCGCTGAATGTCTTCTTCGCTCAGCTCGATTCGCGGGGGGCAGCCATCGATGACCACACCCACGCCACCGCCATGCGATTCGCCCCAAGTCGTGATTCGAAAAAGTTGGCCGAAGCTGCTGCCCATTGCGGCGATCTTAACCGACTGACCCTAAATAACAATGCGCGCGCGGAACTCGACAGAGAGCGGTAACTCTTGCGTGTCATCCCGAGTCGCGCAGACTACGAGGGACCCCACAGTCGAATGGAAACGCCACCCAAACAACGCTTCGCGATCTACGAAGCGAAATCCGTCGACGATGTCGAACCTAACT
>JBEEHO010000211.1:0-3007 GCA_041167425.1 Verrucomicrobiota bacterium
GAAATTCCGTCGAAAGTTTTTGGGTGAGCCGGAAGACGCCGCCCTTCGGATCCTCCACGTCTTCACCGAAGATGATGCGATCGGCATTTCGCTCGAGTCCGAGGCGAAGGGTCTTGTTGATCGTGTCGCCGATCCGATATTTGCCCGCGGGCAGAACTTCGTCGTTGAGTTGCGGGAGCTCCGCCGTGATCTGCAACTCCAGCTCGTCGGCGGATGGATCTTCCGCGCGTTCGGCTTCCGTGAATTCCTGGCGAATGCGTTCCTTGATCTCCTTGTCGAGCGTCTCGTAATCGCCCGCTGTGATCACGCCGTCGGCGATCAAGCGCTCGCTCCAGAGGCGAAGCGGATCGCACTTCTCGCACGCCTCCAGTTCCTCCGCGCTCCGATAAAGTTTGTGATCGTCGGAACTGGTGTGGCTGGAGAGCCGCTCCAGGTTGACCCAGAAAAAAGCGGGTCCGCCACCGGCACGCATGGCTTCGAAAGCCTTCACGCCGGCGTCGTGGATCTGCTGCACATCGCTGCCGTCGATTTCCTGCCAGTCGTTAGGCTGGAGGACATCGAGCGCGCGCGGGTTGATCTTCCTGGTCGGACTGCTGATGCCGTATTTATTGTCCTCGACGACGAAAAGCACCGGGAGCTTTCGTTCCTTCGCGAAACAAACGGCTTCGAAAAAATCGCCCTGCCGGGTGGCGGCATCACCGACTGTCGTCACTACCACGTTGGATTTGCCATCGAGCTGGATGCCCCAGGCGATGCCGCAGGCCGGCAGGAGCTGCGATCCAGTCGGTGTGGGAACGCTCCAGATTTTCCGGTCCGCGTAACTATAATGCGACGGCATCTGCCGGCCGTGACTCTGCCCTTTGCGCTTGGCGAAATAATCCAGCGCCAATTCGCGCGACGCGACCCCGCGGCTGAGCACGAGCCCGCGGTCGCGGTAGTACGGACAAACGTAATCGCCTTCGACCATCGCGATCCCGAGCGCGGCCAGGCCTTCGTGGCCCATGCCGGAAACATGGAAATGGCCCTTGCCCTGGCGATTCAGATTTTGCTCGCGCAAATCTCCGTGCCGGCTCTCCAGGAGAAGCGTGAGGAGTCGCAGCTTATCTTCTTTGCTCAGCGCGGGCATTTTGGAAAACGTTGGTGGTGTGCTCGTGGATGGTCGATCGAATCGGGCGAACACTCTACTCGCAACCAGCAACTCTCAACTCCTGTCTATCGCGCCTCGAATGATGCGCGCTACGCGCGATGTCCAGGGAGCGCACGCGTCTCGCGTGCTAGTTTCGGCGTCTCGCCGAAACAATCTTCCGGAAAAGTTCGCGAACCCGAGACGGCTTCGCCAGCACGCGAGACGCGTGCGCTCCCCGGAACAAATCCCTGCCGCCCCATTTCGAGATTGGAAAAACGCTTCGTTTGCGACACTTCTTTCTTCGCGTGAACAAATCGACCGAAGCTCAAACATCTCCGCCGCGGGGCAGGGGAGTGATCGCGCACTACCGGGAATTTCTTCCGGTCTCGGACTCAACGCCGATCGTGTCGTTAGGCGAAGGTGGCACGCCGTTGATTTTTTCGGCGCGCCTGAGCGCCATCGTCGGCCGCGGCTGCGAGGTCCATTTGAAATACGAGGGCCTTAATCCCACGTGCTCATTCAAGGATCGCGGAATGACCGTCGCGGTATCGAAGGCGGTCGAACGGAAAGCCGTCGCGGTCATCTGCGCGTCGACCGGAAACACGTCGGCCTCCGCGGCCGCGTATGCCGCGCGCGCCGGGATCCGGTGTGCCGTGGTTTTGCCTGCCGGCAAAATTGCCCGGGGCAAATTGCTCCAGGCTTTCGCATACGGCGCGAAAGTGATCGCGATCGACGGCAACTTCGACGACGCCTTGCGCATCGTGCGGCAGCTCGGGGCACGCGACGATTTCGCGATCGTTAATTCCATCAATCCCGACCGGATCGCGGGACAGAAAACCGCCGCCTTCGAGATCGTGGACGATCTCGGAGATGCGCCTGATCTGCATCTGCTTCCGCTCGGGAATGCCGGGAACATCACCGCTTACTGGGCCGGTTATCGTGAGTACCGTGACGCCGGGAATTCCACGCGCTTGCCGGCCATGATCGGATTTCAAGCAGCGGGCGCGGCGCCGATGTTCCATGGTCGCGTGGTGGAAAATCCCGAAACGATCGCGTCCGCGATCCGGATCGGAAATCCCGCGAGTTGGGAAGCCGCGAATCGCGCGGTCCAGGATTCGCGCGGAGCGATCGACATCGTGAGCGACGAAGAAATTCTCGAGGCACAGCGCTGGCTCGCGACGAATGAAGGAATTTTTGTGGAGCCCGCGAGTGCCGCTCCCATCGCGGGGCTCTTCAAATGTTGTGAGTCCGTGCGGGAGCCGGCGTATTCTTTCAAGGCGATTCCGGAAGGATCCAGAATCGTTTGCACCGTCACCGGCCACGGATTGAAAGATCCGGACGTGATGATGGAGGGCGTCACGAAACTAACCGCCGTCGCGCCGGACGAGCAGGATGTCCTGCGGGCAATTGGTTTCTGAGCAGTGGACTCCGAATGCTCTCGCGAGTTGACAGCGACGGAACATAAGCGAAAGCCATCCCGTTCCGTGATCCTTCGCTTCTATCCTGGCCCGGCCTTGCCATGCGCCTGATTGTTCAAAAGTACGGCGGCACCTCGGTAGGAACGCCGGAACGCATTCGTCATGTCGCGGGCCGGCTCATCGCCGCGCAGCAGGAAGGTTGCAAAGTCGTCGCGGTGATTTCCGCCATGGCGGGTGTGACCGACAGCCTGATCAAACTCGCGCGCGAGACGTCGCCGCAGCCGGCGGAGCGCGAGCTCGATGCGTTGCTCGCCACCGGCGAACAGGCCGCCATCGCGCTGATTGCCATGGCGGTGAACGCGCTCGGTGGAAAAGCCGTTTCGTTGACCGGTGCGGAAGCGGGCATCCTGACCGACCGCGCGCACACGCGAGCAAAGATCGCGAATATTTCGCCGAAACAAAT
>JBEEHO010000212.1:0-5066 GCA_041167425.1 Verrucomicrobiota bacterium
AAGGCAGTGCAGGATAAGAGCTTCGCCAAGTTCCACGAGGAGCGGCTCTCGCCTGTTTTTCAAAAGCAGTTTCCGCTCGCAAAATTCACCGCGGCCTTTCAGGTCTTTCTCGACAAGGGCTACGACATCTCGAACATCGCCAAGTCCGAACCAGTCTTCGATACTCCACCGGCGATCGATAGCGACGGTCTTCTCGTCCTGAAGGGCCATTACCCCACCAAACCGAACAAGGTCACGTTCAAGCTCACCTATGTTTACGAATCGTCGGCCTGGAAGCTTCTGGGTATAAACGTCCAGGTGGTTCCGGCGGTAGAGAACACGGGCAAGGTGCCGGCAGACAAGGAACTCAAAAAACTGGCGCTTGATTCCCTGCTCCTTTTCAACGTCGCCATCCAAACCAAGAACTTCGAAAACTTTTACGATAAGATTGCAAAGCTCTGGCAGAAGGAGATTACGCCCCCGAAGCTCTTGGAAATCTTTCAGTCCTTCATTGACAAGAAAATTAACATTTCCTCGATCGCGAAGCTGGACCCGACCTTTGACGGCACTCCGGCGGTGAATGAAGATGGGTTCCTGGCGTTAAAGGGCTCCTACCCGACGCAACCGAGCAAGCTCTTGTTCCAGCTTAAGTATGCCTACGAGGACGATAGCTGGAAATTGGTGGGAATAAACGTTGAAGTGAAACCAATCGCCGATAAGGCGGACAAGAAGGATAACGACAAGAAGGCGAACGACGACGACGACGATTAAAGGTCTCGTCAGGTCAGGCGCTGTAGCCGCTTCGCTGTGCGAAGCGTGAGATGACGCGAGACCTGCAATTACTTCGTCGCCCCACCCACAGGGCGGCGGCTACAAAGGGGCCGGCTCGGTTTCATGCAAGCGGCCATAGTCTACCGTGAGCCTCCCCTCGCCTGTGTCGGTGTAGATCTCCACGAAACGCTCGCCGAAGCGAACGTCTCGCCACGAGTAATCCTTCTGGCTCTGCACTGGAGCCTGGATCACGGTCTCGATAGCGACGACCGATGCCACCAGCCGCGCATCACCCGCTTCCAACGACTCCGGAGTCATCCCGTGAAGCGGGCTCTCATGGTCGATCGTGTGCCGGAGCGTCAGGGCTACGGGAAATGTGATGATCTCGTGGAAATGGAGCTTGAGAGAGTAGAAGCGGCGAATGCTGTCGCCCTCCAGCACCGGCTCGTCCCGCATGAACATGATTTTGAACTCAGCCTGAGCCATGCTGTGATGCCGCAGATTCGCTACGCGCAACATCAAGGTGGGCCGCCCATCGAAAGGAGCGATCACCACGTTCCGGGTAAATTCGATGCGGGCGGTTGGGCGCGAGAACCGGACAAAAATCAGACCGGTAATGACCGCCAGCCAAAAGGTTCCCACCATGATCTCCAACATGGTGATGACATGACCGTAAAGTGTCGCCGGATAGTTATGACCATAACCAACCGTGGCCAGCGTTTCGACACTGAAGAAGAGCGCGGACAAAAAGGAGCCGGGAGGCAATTCGGCAATCGAATTCCCGCCGAGGGCATACAAGCCGGCGAAAACGACGTTGATGGTGAGGTAGGCGCCGGCGAGGACCGCGGCAAAGCGCGGCCAGCTCAGGGAGAGAATCCAATGATACGCGTCCCGCCACTCCCGTTTGCCGGTATTGATCTTAAGGAATTCATACTGACCTACGTGAACGACAACGGCTTTGGAATTCTTCTTCATGACAGGACCGGACAGCCCTAGTAGAAATTAGAAAGGCGAATGGGGAAAGGGGAAACGTGAAGGAACGGTTGCGCCAGGGCCTGGCCAAAACGAAACAATCAGAATGAGGAAGCTGCAATATCGAATCGTCGATGTTTTCACGGATCGCATGTTCGGAGGAAATCCACTGGCCGTGGTCCTCGACGGGCGCGACGTCACCGACCGGGAGATGCAGGCGCTGGCGCGGGAGATGAATCTTTCCGAGACGACATTCGTGCTGCCGCCCGATGATCCAGCGAATGACTTTCGCGTTCGCATTTTTACGCCGGGCCGCGAGCTGCCGATGGCCGGCCATCCCACGGTGGGCACTGCGTTTGTGCTCGCGCGCGAAAAGATGTTGCCGGCCGCCACTGGCGATGTCCTCACGATTCGACTGGAAGAGAAGGTGGGACTCATCCCGGTCCGTTTCGAGATGAAGGATGGAGTGCCCGATAAGATTTGGATGACTCAGCCGCGCCCGACCTTCGGGCCCGCGTTCCCGAACGCGGTGGTGGTGGCGGAGATGCTCGGGATCGATCAGGCTGAGATCCGAAACGACTTACCCATCGAGGTCGTATCGTGCGGCGTCCCCTTCCTATTTGTGCCGGTGCGCGATCTGGCCACGATGAGGAAATTGAAGTTTAACAGGGACCTCTCTTATCGAACGCTCGCTTCACTGGGGATCCACGAAGTTTTCGTCTTTGCCATGGAAGTGGAGAACCCGAGTTCCACCGTGCACTGCCGGATGTTTGCGCCGGAGCTGGGCGTTCCGGAAGATCCTGCGACCGGAAGCGCGAGCGGACCGCTCGGCTGTTATCTGGTGCGGTACGGCGTGGTGCCGGCCAGGCCAAAAGCATCGATCGTCAGTGAGCAGGGAATCGAGATGGGCCGTCCCAGTTTCATTCACATCGAGATCACCCAGCCAGCCGATGAAATCACGGAGGTGAAGGTAGGAGGACAAACAGTCTTTGTCGGCGGCGGCGAGATCGAATTGGGCGCCAAGGAACGGGACTAAGGTTAGATATCAAAGCAGAAAGGTACTAAGAATATGAGCACGCCGGAATGCAGTCACCTGGATCAGATCAATAACGACGTCGTTCCCAGTGCGGACGGATGCGAGGAATGTTTGCGCATCGATTCGCCCTGGGTCCACCTCCGGCTTTGTCTCACCTGCGGACATGTCGGTTGCTGCGACTCTTCGCCGAACCGTCACGCTTCAAAACATTTTCACGCCAGTGGTCATCCGATCGTTCGCTCTTTTCAGCCGGGCGAAGATTGGGCCTGGTGTTACATCGACGAAGTTATGCTGACCTAACGAATGGGAAGCAAAAAGGCAGAGTGGATAACAGCCTCGTTCTTCCGCTTCGTGAGGCACCTTACGGTTTGCCGCCGAAAGTGACGTGATCATCGAGATCGACCACGTCGAAGTAAGTCTTGATGTCTTCCCGCGTCTTGGAAAACTTGCCCACGTACTCGGCGAAAAATGCGAGCGTTTCGGCATCGCTATCGGGACCGCGGTGCTCGTGGAACTCGCTCCATTGCTCGATTTCCCAGGGAGCGTGCTTCTGTTTCGCGTTGGTGTTGATCCAGTCTAAAATTTCGCCATCGCCCTTGCCCGCGGCGAGCTGCTCGCGCAAGGCGGCGACATCGAGGCCGAGAAAATTAATGATGTGCTGGTCCAGCGGAGCGTTGTAATTGAATTCGCCATTGAGACCGGCGATTTCCGCGCGGCCTTTATCGAGCAGGCGTGGAAGGATGGCATAACCACCAAGGCGACAGCGCGGGCTGCGCGGTGGGCGTTTCGTCAAATCGGGAGCGGAGATATCAGTGCTGTTGGACATGGTCAGAAGTCGCGGCACAGAGGGGGGATGTCAAAGGCCGCGGACGCTTTCGGAAATAACGCCGCGCGATCAACTCCAGGGCATTCCTTTTTTATTCGACAATTGGGCCTCCCGTTGGGTATTAGGCGGAAGAGGTTCGGCCAGGACCAACCTCGCTTATAACTATGTGGACCATGTCGCTGCCCTGGTGGGAATTCGTTCTGCGCGGGATCATTGTTTATTTTTTCCTGATCGTGCTGTTGCGAATAACGGGCAAGCGGCAGATCGGACAAATGGCTCCGTTCGATCTGGTGCTCCTGCTGGTGCTCAGCAACGCGGTGCAAAATGCCATGAACGGCGGCGATAACTCGATCGTGGGCGGAGCGATCTCGGCGGTGAGCCTGGTCGGGACGAACTGGGTGGTAGGCCTGTTAACCTACAAGAGCAAGCGATTGGAATCCCTGGTGGAAGGAAGGCCTGAAGTCCTGATCCATAACGGGAAGCTATTCGAAGAAGCTTTGCGACATACGAAGATTACTCATCACGAATTGATGACTGCGTTGCGCGCGGCGGGATGCGCGACTGTGGAAGAGGTGCGAGGCGCCTTGCTCGAAACGGATGGGAGCATCAGCGTGATTCCCAAAAGCAACCGCAGTTAAATCCTCGACCGAACGGTTGAGAGTTCCAGCCCGCTTCCCGCGCCCTCGAGCGCGCCTTATTTGTCGTAGCCGATGTGCTCCGTGAAAAGCTTCACGCACGTCCGCCACGTCCGGAACATTTCCTTGACCGCGCCCATGCTGGAACCGCCCTCCAGATCAAGGTCAAGCTCGAGGCAGGGATCGCCTTCCTTATCCATATAGGCGCGCGCGTAACGCTTATCCCTGTTCCAGTCATTGATGCGGGCAATCGTCGTCTTCTTCTTGAACGAAGCGTAGAGTTGCAGGTTTATCTTCTTACTTAGCAGCAGGGTCTTGAAGCCCTCGAGCTGAAAACGATAGTTCCCCTCCGAAACCTCTTCATACTCGATTTTCAGAGTCCCGAGAATTCGCTCGACATCCGCATAGCTAATTTCCTTGATGACCTTGTCGTCTTGCGCGCGGGCCACGGGAGCGGATAGCAGGAAGGCCGCGCAGACAAATGACAAGGCGAAGCCAAACAGACGGCAGGAGTAGTTTTTCATTGGATCGAGAGCGCGATCTTTGTTTCTCGATCCCGAAATGGCAAGGCATTTCCATCCCGCCTACGCATTGCGATCGGCGGAGAATCCCCGACGCCAGACAAAGTAAACTGGGATGCCGGTTAGGACGAGAAGGTAACCAATTCCAGACGTGGTGGGAGCGAGCCAGGCGAGGTCGATAATCAGGAAACCGGCCAGAACAACGGAAATGATCGGAACAATCGGATAACCCCAGGTCCGATAGGGGCGTGCCGCATCGGGATTCTTTCGGCGCAGGACAACCACCGCTACGACCAGGAGGACGTAGAAAACAAGATCGGCGGAGA
>JBEEHO010000213.1:0-5779 GCA_041167425.1 Verrucomicrobiota bacterium
TCAATCTCACTCTCGGTCACAGCGAGCGACTAGATGCATTCGTCGAAATAATTTTGAGTTTCTACTTAAAACCGAAGTAGCGCGTTCGCGATTTCAAGCCGCCGGCCTGACTGCTCGACGACTCTCCATTTCGGTTTGGTGCTTGTGCAGCGCCGTTTCGATGGCGGCTTTGAGTCCCGCTCCGCTAAATGGCTTTAGGACATAACCAAAGGCGCCGGCATTTACAGCACGCTTCATCGTCCGGTCATCGGCATGCGCCGTGAGAAAGACGACCGGCACATGAAAGTTACCGCGGATGGCGACGGCGGCGACGATGCCAGTGACAGCTCCCGCGAGCGTTATGTCCATCAGAACCAGGTCCGGCTTGTATAACTCAACGGCACTGAGAGCTTCATCAGTCGTGCTGGATGCACCTGCGACTTTGTAGCCGAGCGAGACGAGCTCGCGCTTAAGGGCTGATACGGTGATGGCTTCGTCTTCGACGATAAGAATGCGGGCGTTACTCATGGGAAGTCGTTTTGGGTCCGGGTTCTGTTTTTGAAATTGGGAGAGCAGGGAAGAAGATGGTGGTGCGCGTGCCGCCCGTGGGGTCATTTTCAATTTTTACTTCCCCGTGAATCTGCCGCGTCATTCCCAGGACAAGTTCGATCCCAAGCCCGGCCTTCCTTGTTGCATCGAATTCCGGAGGTAGTCCGTGGCCGTCGTCGCGCACTGACATTTGATTAGGGTTACCCGCGCGCAGTTCCACCGTGAGCTTGCCCGCGGGGCGCCCGTCAAACCCGTGCTTTAGTGCATTGAGGAGGAGTTCGTTGGCAATGAGTCCCAAGGTCACTGCGGTGTCCAGGTCCATCATGACTGGATCGGCCCGCACTTCTAGCGTCAAAGTGCAACCGGAAGGCGTGTGAGAGTGAACAAGCATCTCAGCCATCTCGCGAAGGTGTGCCGCGAAGTCCAAATCCGAAAACTTGCCGCTGGAGTAGAGCTGCTCGTGCAAACGAGCCATCGAGTAGATACGATCGCGGCATTCACCGAAGACCGCTTTGTCCGCGGTGTTGGTAAGCTTCTCCGCCTGGAGCATCAGGAGGCTCGAGATGATCTGCAGGTTATTTTTAACCCTGTGGTGCACTTCCGCCAGCGAAGCGGTGCGTCGCTCAACCCGGTTTCGGAGTTCCGCCTGGAGCCTCTCGATCGCGGACAAAAGGTGAGCAACGATGCCGTAGATCAACACTAGCATCACGGCATCCCAGTAGGGCCTGAGCAGCTCGCCGTCGGCCTGGCTTAGCGGCTGGTCCGCCAAAAGCCACGCGGCGGCGCTGAGCATCCCGATAAACCATCCGGTCGCACGGCCTGCATACCAGGTGGCCAGGACAACGGGCGCGAGGTAAAACACCGCCAGGGAGAAGTCGCCCGTGACGTAGTCGAACCAGGCGATCACGGCCACGAGAGCTATCGCCAGCGCCGTGGCGGCAGTTCGCGAAATGCGAGCGGGTCTGGCGCCCGCGTCCAAAAGGGCCGGTTGAATAGCAAGCGCGTTCAAAGGTGTGCTACAGCGGAATTTCTCATCCTCATCCGAACGGATCTTGGAGCAGCTTGATAGGATCTACGATTGCCCCTAGGCAACCTTTCTCCTGGCTGTTTCAACGCCTCGCCCGGATTCGTTCATCATAAATTCGTAGATGGCCGAAAAGTCTTCGGTGTCGTGTCCGTCACGCATCGCGAATCGATAGACTTCTTTGGTTAGGTTCGCTATCGGCATGGCGACACCGGCTTCATAAGCACTCAGCGAGGCAAGATGCATGTCCTTCTGCATCCAGCGCAACGGGAACTCGGCTTCGTAGTTTCCCTTTTCAATTTTCTCCCGCTTCGAAGCGAGGAACGCCGGGACCACCGGCAGGCCGAGCAGGGCGTCGAACAACATCTTCTGCGATAGCCCCAGTCCCTGGCCCAGCGCCATTGCTTCGGCAAAGGACGCCATTCCTATACCTAACAAAAGGTTGATCACCATTTTCATCGAAGTGCCCATCCCCTGTCCGCCGGCGTGAACAATCTTGTTTCCCATGCACAGCAGCAGTGGGCGAATCACGGTCAGGTCGATCGTGTCGCCACCTACCCAGAAAACGAGTTTCCCCTCTTCGGCCACGGGCGCGGAACCAGTCACGGGCGCGTCCAGAAAACGGACCCGTTGCGCCGCGGCGGCGAGCGCCATCTTCTTCGAGAAAGACGGGTTGACCGAACTGCAATCTACCCAAAGCGAACCTGGCTTGAGACGATTCAGGAAGCCGTTTTCGCGCAAGGCCGCTTGCGCGATGGCGTCCGGCTGCGCCAGCATCGTGAACAAAAGATCCACCTGTTCGGCCAGGTCCGCCGGCGATTCGGCGAGGGTGGCGCCGTTGTCCAGCAGTGGCCGCGCCTTGGCGCGTGTGCGATTGAACACGACCAGCGAGTGGCCATGCTTTTGCAGGTTCGCCGCCATGCGGCTCCCCATGATGCCCAGGCCAATGAATCCAATTTTCATGTTTCCTTTCTTTCAGGCTGCGGTTACCAATTGCGGTTCGTTGATGGTCCTGCCTTCGATCTCTGCTACTTCAGCGTCAGTGAGCTGAAGGCTGGCAGCACCTATGTTTCCTTCGACTTGCCTCGCGTTGCGTGCGCCCACAATAGCGCCGGTTACAGCAGGATTTCTTAGCGTCCAAGCGATCGCGACCTGGCCAGGCGGACGGCCATGGCGTTTACCGACTTCGCGCAAGCGTTCAACCAGAGCAAGATTCTTCGAAAGCTTCGGCTCATGAAACTCCAGGTCACGACCCCGCCAATCGTTGTCGGGAAGACGTGCAACTCGTTCCCGCGTCATCGCGCCGGTCAACAGGCCGGAGGCCATGGGCGCGTAAGCAATCACGCCAAGGCCGATAGATCGGCAGTAAGGAAGAATCTCTTGTTCGACCTCGCGGCGAACCAACGAGTAAGGAGGCTGCAGCGAAGTAATCGGAGCGATAGCTTGCGCCCGGCGCATCTCATCAACGTCGAAGTTTGATACGCCGATCCATCGGACTTTGCCTTCCTTTTGCAGTTGAGCCATTGCGCCCCAGCCTTCCTCCAAGTCTTCCGTGGGCCAGTGGATTTGATAGAGGTCGATCGCCTCAACCTTCAGCCGCCGCAAACTCTCTTCGCACTCGCGCCGGATGGAATCGGCGTTTAACGAGCGATGGATATATCCCTGCTCGTCCCAGCGCAGACTGCACTTGGTGAAAACATAAGGCTGGGGTCCCGACCAGGTTTTCAAGGCGAACGCCACGACTTCCTCCGAGTGACCCATTCCATAGACCGCGGCGGTATCGATCCAGTTAACACCCAGCGAGAGCGCGCGATGAATCGCCGCGATCGACGCCTGGTCGTCCTGTTCGCCCCAGCCAAATTCCCACCCGGATCCACCGATAGCCCAGGCCCCGAAGCCAATCGGGGTGATGAACAAGTCGGAGTTACCGAGCTGCTTCATCGCCATATCCCTGCTCTCAAATTTCGCGGTCATATTCCATTCTCTTCAAATGCGAAGCCGGCCTTACGCGCGGAACCAATAGAACTCGCCCGCGAATTCCAGGATTGCGGCGACCGCACTCAAAGTTACCAGGCCGTAGACGACTATCTCGATAAGCGCGCGCTTCTTTTCCTCCGAGCGCACCAGCATTAAGTAGGTTGGTTCTTCTTTCTTGTTGTTTGATGTGTTTGTTTTCATGGGTGTCGTCTTTCTATTTTGTATCTTGCGTTCTTTATCTTTGTCGGGCCGCCGGGCAGTTGATGATGCGTTCCGTTTTAACTATGCTGGTTATTGGGGCGCCGTTGTTGAGTTCGTCGCCACCTGCGGTAATCCCAGGGCCTGGAGCGTGCCAGACGTAAGACTTCCGGTGACGGCCAGGTTTTGCTTCGCCTGATAGCGCGCGACCGCGTCACGTGTCGCAGGTCCGAACAATCCATCAATGGGTCCGCCGTAGTAACCTTGCTGGCTTAGCGCTGTTTGGACGGCCGCGACTGTCGGATCGGACGCGGGTGCTGTTGTGGTCGTGCCCTGGTAGGCCGGCGGAATATCAGTCGAATCACCTATGACGTAATCATAGGGGTAGTAGTCGTAGGTGTAATACGGATAGTAATCCCAGGGATAAAAGCCCTCATCGAGCCCGATCCAATCGTAGCCGTTGTAGGCCCACCAGTGATTATTCTCATAGTGCGCGCGCCGCCGGTCCCAATCAGGATGCGAGGTGACTCCCTGGCGCTGATAGATGTGGTCCATGCGTCCATTCAGACCGCTCTGCGGCGCGGTCGTGGCGCGAATGGACGATGTTACCGAGCGGTTAGTTAGGCGCGATCCCTGAGTCGTGCGATTGCCCGACGACGGAGTCCGCTGTCGATTAACTGCCGTGCTTGAGCGAACGGACGGAGTTACCGATCGACCGGTTAGCCGATTGCTAGCGCGAACGGACGGAGCGACCGAACGGATACCTGGTCTGGAAGAGACCGACGGTCTAAATGATGAACGCGCTCCGAACGAAGACATGCGCGGTGTTCCACCAAAGCGCGCCCCTCCTCCAAAGTGGGTTCCACCGCCAAAGTGGGTTCCACCGCCGCCAAAGTGCCCTCCTCCACCGCCGAAGTGCCCTCCTCCGCCAAAGTGTCCTCCTCCGCCTCCTCCGCCGCGGCCGGCAAACGCGGCGCCGCTAAGAGCGATCGATGTGATTCCGACTAAAGTTAGTAATGTCAATGTTTTCATATCCCAAGATCGGTATTCGTGCGCTTAGTTGCCATGGTGCGTCCGTGGGATTTTGGAGTGTTACGTAAGGGTTGCTGTTAACTCCCTCTTTCGAGTGAGAGCCTTACAGAAGAAGCGAGAACGTTACGATCAATGCGGCTATCAACGCCACGCCCGGAAAGATCAGTTGGCTCGTGCGATTCCGCTTGGCCCGACGGCTCCTGCGAATCACAGGGGTTCCCATAACGAGACGTAGACTAGCCGGATGGTCATCAAAAATCAGAATACGGCGTATTTGCTTGCCCGGGCCCTTTGTTGCGGGCAGAAAGCTCGTCTTTCTAAAAACAAAGATTTTCCGCTTTCGGAAGCAGGACGGTGCGTTGGTGGAAGGAACGGAACTCAGAGAGCCGTCCTTGTTAGGTTCGCCCACGAATCGGTTTTGGACGGTCGTTTTTTGATACGAATAGTTATTACTTTTCATGACTCTTAACGTGAGATGGCGAAAGCCTTTGCCGCTACGACACGTTCGAGGGATTTACGGATGGTCCTGAAGGAGAGTGGACGGCTCCTTCTTTCGGAGGATTGGCTGATGAGACCTGCCAGCGTGGCTCTTAAAGTGACCGGCGCTTCTTTAAGCGCGTAAAACGTCGATAAGAATGCCAACGATCAGCGTTGTTAGCCCTCCCCAAACCAATACGATTAACTGTATTCGATCGTGACGGACTTCACCCGTATCATTCTCGACTGCTGGGTCGCGGTCGAACAATTGGTGCCGCCGACGGAAGATTAGGATGCCTGCCAGGAGAAGAACAAGGGCCAGAAAACTGAACACTCCTCGGAGCGCCGGGATGCCGGTCTGCTCAATGGCGGCGATAATCGGGATTATTTGATGACTCATCAGAGTTTTCATTGTGAGCTAACGGCCGGGAGGGAGTGAGGCCGTGCCCGAAAGCTTATTCGACCCGAGGACGTCACGTTTTGGTGGCGAAATAAGAATGGGAACGAGGACTGACGCCGCCATTATTCCGGCGATGATGTGCA
>JBEEHO010000214.1:0-2681 GCA_041167425.1 Verrucomicrobiota bacterium
GAACGCTTTTCGACCACCGAGATCAACTATACCTTCCGCAGGATTCCGAGCGCGAAAACCATTCAGAGCTGGTGGGACGTTACGCCGGAGCGCTTCAAGTTTAGCCTGAAAGCGCCGCAAAAGGTGACGCACTTCGCGAAGCTGAAGAATTGCGGCGATACCCTGCGTTACTTCTATCAGGTCATCTCGGACCTGGAGTCGAAACTTGGAGTGGTGCTGTTTCAACTCCCGCCCGCCTTCAAGAAAGATGCGCTGCTGCTGGCCGCCTTTCTCGATGAGGTACCGTCCGGAATGCGCGCGGCCTTTGAATTCCGCCACGCCTCCTGGTTCGACGATGAAGTGTTCGCTTTGCTCAAAAGTAAGAACGTCGCCCTTTGCATCGCTGACAGCGAGAACCTTGCGACCCCGGTCGTCGCTACCGCCGATTATGGTTATCTGCGTTTACGCAGAGAAGATTACGCCGCGGCGGACATGGCTCGGTGGGCGCAAGCGATCGAGGAAAAGAAAACGCTCTGGGCGGATACTTTCGTCTACCTCAAACACGAGGAAAGCGGCATGGGCCCGAAACTGGCACGCCAACTCAGGGAGATCCTCGGAGAGCCAGTCTCCTAGGCCGCAACGCGACGCTTCTGCTTAACCATGGTGGAAGTGGAACGCCCGTTCGATCGGGCGCCATTTCGTTTTGGTTTCAGCGATTGGTTTCGATTCAGGCTTTCCTGAAGGACCTTCACCAGGTCGACCACGTTCGTGGCCCGCGCAACGGGCGCAGGCTTGCCGGCGACTTCCTTGTGCTGTGCCTTCTGCTCGATCATCTCCATCACCGCCGTCCGGTATTCATCGCGATACTTCTCCGGCTCCCACGCCACGGACATGCTTTCGATGAGCGACTGCGCCATCTTCAATTCCTTCTCGGTCAGCGCGCTGGTCGGCCCGCTCTTCAATTCCTCCGGGCTAAGGATCTCGGAAGCGAAGTGCATCAGCTCGAGAATAAGAAAGAGACCATCGGGTTTAACAGACGCGAGATGCTCGCGGTTACTGATCACTACTTTTGCGATCCCGATCTTGCCGGTGCCACTAAGCGCCTTGTGCAGGAGCGCGTAGGCTTTTTCCCCGCCTTTTTGCGGTTCCAGGAAATAAGGCTTGTAGAAAAACTTCGGATCGACTTGCCCAAGATCCACGAAGTCGGTGATGTCGATCGAATGAGTCGACTCAATCTTCACCTTGGCGAAGTCCTCTTCCTTAAGGACAACGTATTGGCCGCGCTCGTACTCGAAACCTTTGACGATCTGGTCCGCGGAGACTTCTTTCGAATCTGCTTCCGCGACTTTTTTGTACTTGATCGGGCTCAGATCGCTCGCACGAAGCTGCCTGAAGCTAAGCTTCTCCTCCTTGGTGGCGGGATAGACGGCTATGGGGATGTAAACCAGACCGAAGCTGATGCTACCTTTCCAAATCGCGCGCATGGTAGGGCGATCTTACTCACAATGCCCGCGTTATGTCAACCGGCTCAAGGAATTGGAAGCAGTCCAGTTTGGCCGGAGCCGTCTTATCATCCATTTATCCTGGCGGTCGTTGTTTCTGCGCCGTCCCGGAAATCTTCGCGCGCGGCGGCAATTTATGTCTTGCAGTTGCCGTGGCAAATCCCAAAGCTCGCCGCCTATGACGGGAAAGCCACCACCGGGACAGACGGCAAAAGGGCCTCAATCGATGCCATCTGGACCGGGACCACAATCCGCGCAGGGCGCGACACCATCCGGTTCCGGCAAGCCACCACCGGGCGGGATAAGTGGAATGCCTCCCGGCGCCAGTGACGACGACGTGAAGCTGGCCGATGTGCGCTGGGGCTCGATCTTTGGCATGGGCTGGAAGCTGGCCGCCGTCGCCAAATCTCTGGTCATTCTTTATTGCGTGATGACGTTCGTGCAAAGCGGCATGAACCTCGCGACGTCGCAACTGCTGGGAAAAGTCACCCGGGAACTGACCGGGGGCGCGACCACTTCCGCTGAGGTCGCAGGACCAGCCGATTCCGCTGCCGCCACTTCCAACCCTGCCGCCGCGCCGGCCACGGCACCGGTTCGTTCGAAAGAGAGCAAGAGGCGGATGATTTGGATCTGCGGGCTCTGGGCACTTTGCGCACTCGGAGTGCTCGGTTTCGGAATTCCATTCCGCGCCATCTCCACAAAACTGGACCTGACGCTTTCCAATAATCTTCGGAGCCGCCTGTTCGAGCGGTTGCTGCGGCAATCGCCTGAGTTTTATCACACGCACGATCCCGGAGAACTCAACGCGGTGGCCAATCAGTTTACGATCGAAGCAGCGATGACCATGCGACAGATCGCCGTGGACATGTTGCTCCAGATGCTGGTGCTGGGCGCCACCGTTGGCTTGCTCATCTACAACTTCCAGATGGCGGGACCGCCGCCCGTGATTCTCGGCGTCACGATTCCTCCTTCCCTCATCCCTATCGGCATCGTGCTCTTCGCCTTTATTTCGCCCTACCTCACCGGGAAACTGGCGAACCGCGTGCGCGATGTCTCCAGCGACATGCAGGGCAAGATGCTGGCGCTGACCAGTCTCGTCACCGGCGCCATGCAATCGCCTGAAGAAAATCAAACCCTGGAGGCGGAGCCGGTCATTTCGAAGAAGCACGCCACCCAGCTCGATGCGCTGCTCCGCGCGCG
>JBEEHO010000215.1:0-3092 GCA_041167425.1 Verrucomicrobiota bacterium
AAGGCATCATTGCGCTTGTGAGGTCCCTCGGCGCGCTTCGCCAGCCTCGGGATGACGGGTACCTGATCGCTATCGTTTCTTCGCTTCTTTTGTCCACGTATTTTTCAACGTGATCGTCCGCGTGAGACGGCGAGAGACATCGCAATCGAACTGCGGATAGCTTGCGCTCGGAGAAGGTCGTTCGTACGAGCAGTGCCTCGCTGGCGCAAGCAAGGCATCATTGCGCTTGTGAGGTCCCTCGGCGCGCTTCGCCAGCCTCGGGATGACAGGTGCCTGATCGCCTATCGCCTGTTCACTTCTTTCGCCCAGGTGTCCTTCAACGTGATCGTGCGGTTGAAAACCAGCTTGCCGGGCTGCGAATCCGGATCGAGCGCGACGTAGGCGAGACGCTCAAACTGGTAGCGCACATTCGGATCTGCGTCCCGGAGCGATGGTTCGCCTTTGGCAGTCACAACTTCGAGCGAGTTCGGGTTGATGAACGATTTGAAGTCTCCGTCGGCGTCAGGCTCGGGAACAGTGAAGAGCCGATCGTAGAGTCTCACTTCCGCCTCGATCGCGTGTGGCGCGCTGACCCAGTGAATCGTGCCTTTTATTTTGCGGCTCGAAGTGGCGCCGCCGGATTTACTCTCAAGATCAGCGGTGCACCGCAGCTCAATCACATTGCCCGCGTCATCCTTTGCCACCTCGTCGCATTTGATGATGTAGGCGTACTTCAATCGGACTTCGCCGCCCGGTTTCAGTCGAAAATATTTCGGCGGCGGGGTCTCCATGAAATCCGCACTTTCGATGAACAGCTCGCGGCTGAAGGGAATTTTTCGCGAACCGGCAGAAGGATCTTCCGGATTGTTCACCGCCTCGAGGTCCTCGACCTGGCCCTCGGGATAATTCGTGATCACCACTTTGATCGGGCGCAGCACGGCGAGCCGCCTCGGTGAAGTCCGATTGAATTCCTCACGCACGGCGTGCTCGAGCACAGCGACATCCGTCATACTCGGATATTTTGTGATACCGATATTGTAGGCAAACGTCCGTAGCGCGCTCGCCGTCATACCCCGGCGCCGGAGACCCGAAATGGTCGGCATTCGTGGATCGTCCCAGCCGTTCACGAGACGTTCGTTCACGAGCTGCATGAGCTTTCGCTTGCTCATGACGGTGTAGGTGAGGTTCAAGCGCGCAAACTCGTATTGATGCGGCAACGGGCGCGGGAGATCGAGTGACGCCAGCAGCCAGTCGTAAAGCGGGCGATGCACTTCGAACTCGAGCGTGCAAACCGAATGCGTGATGCCTTCGATGTAGTCGCTCAGCGTGTGGGCGAAATCATACATCGGATAAATGCACCACTTCTCCCCGGTATGATGATGCTCGGCGTGGCGGATGCGGTAGAGCACCGGATCGCGCAGCCACATGTTCGGCGAGCTCATGTCAATCTTCGCGCGAAGCGTGCGCGCGCCGTCGGGAAACTCGGCGGCTTTCATCCGCGCCAGGAGATCGAGGCTTTCTTCCGCCGGCCGGTTGCGGAACGGGCTCTCTTTCCCGAGCCGGCGATATTCGTCCGTCTCCTCCGGCGTCATGTCGCAAACGTAGCCTTTGCCTTTGCGCACGAGCTCGACCGCGTAATCGTAGAGCTGGTCGAAATAATCCGACGCGTAACCTGGCGCACGGCCCAGATTTTCATTCGCCCAGCCGTCGATGAGCCAATGCACGTCGAACATGATCGAATCGACATATTCGGTTTCCTCCTTGGCCGGGTTCGTGTCGTCCATCCGAACGTTGCAGATTCCGCCAAACTCGCGGGCGATGCCGAAATTCAAACAGATCGATTTGGCGTGGCCGATATGGAGGTAACCGTTCGGTTCCGGCGGGAAACGGGTGCAAATCTTCTCATGCTTTCCAGACCGGAGATCGTCGGCGACGACGTCTCGGATGAAATCGGAAGGAGGTTCGTCGATTGGCGTCGTCATCTTCGAGCGCGACAGTAGCGACGAACGCGCGCGTCGACAACTTTCCTGCCCGTAGTATTCTCGCCCTGGGTGAACCGGACGAACCGTTGAAAAAGAAAAAGCGCGCGAAAGAGGTCTACACTCTCTCCGATCTTCAGGATTGGAGCGGGCTCACCGGCGGTGTTGTTCCGCCCATTCGATTGGGAATACTCGGCGATCCGGTGGCGCATTCCCTTTCGCCGCAAATGCAAAATGCGGCGCTCGAACAATGCAAGATCGACCTGCAATACGCGCGATTTCAAATTACGCCGGACGAATTGGGTGAAGCGCTGAACCTGGTGCGTGAACTCGGCTTCGTGGGCCTAAACCTGACCGTTCCGCACAAGATCCAGGCGTTGTCTTCGCTCGATCAGATCGATCCGGATGCGAAAGGGATCGGCGCGGTCAACACGACCAGGATCGACCGAGGAAAGCTTCTCGGCTTCAACACAGATGGCCGGGGGTTTGCCCGGGCAATCCGCGAAGAGTTTTCCGTTGATCTTCGCGACCTTCGCGTCCTGGTGCTCGGGGCTGGCGGAGCGGCGCGCGCGATTGCGATGCAGTGCGCGAAAGAGAATTGCGAGCGCCTCGTCCTTGCCAATCGCACCTTCGAGAAAGCAAAAAAACTGGCGGACGATCTGCGCAACTTTTTTGCCGCGCCCAAGGTGTTCGGCCCTGTTGCCCGCTTGCAGGCGATTCCCTGGGAAGAGAGCGCGTTTCGCTTTCAAATTGCGAACGTCGATCTCATCGTGAATGTCACGCCGCTCGGTCTGAATCGGAGCGACGCTTCGCCGATTCCCTCCCGTTTGCTCGCGCCGCACCTGATGATCTTCGACACCATTTATTCGGAGCAGCGCACCCCATTTATCTCAGCCGGGATCGGAGCCGGCGCGCGCGTGGCCAACGGGCTATCGATGTTGCTTCATCAAGGCGCGCTCGCCTTCGAGCTTTGGTTTGAGCGCGAAGCCCCTCTGGAAGTAATGCGGAAAGCGCTTCTGTAGCCGCTCCTGTAGCCGCTTCGCTGTGCGAAGCGCCGGGGGAAATGTCCGCTGTGACGCCTAAAGGTTTTCCTTCGCCATTTCCTGACCGCGCCGGGTTGCGGCTTCGACGGCA
>JBEEHO010000216.1:0-7775 GCA_041167425.1 Verrucomicrobiota bacterium
CCTTACAGGCGTGCGTCGGAAGAGAAGTCCACGATGGCGAGACGCCCTCGTCAACACGCGAGACGCGTGCGCTCCCCGGAAAGATTGTGCGATCATCGTGAGTCGGTCTTTCCGTGTTGGCCGTGGCCTCCGGCTTCCGGACCGGGAGATGCGCCGGGCGGCGGTTGTTCCGGATGCAAATTCGGCGGCCCACCCTGCGGCACATATTTTTTTATCCACTCCTCGTACGCGGGTCCGCGTGGCAGTCGGCCGGGGACAATGTTGCAAGCGAGCGCCTTGGCTTCCATGATCGTGACGTTCGGCTCGCCGGAAATCGGAACCAGGTCGTTAGTCGATCCACCCTTCACGGGTCCGGCCGTACCGAAATGAAACGGCATCGCAATTTGATGCACGGTTTTTCCGTTCAGATGCACTGGTCGCATTCGGCGGCTAACGAGTGCGCGCGATTCGATTGCGCCGCGCAAACTCACGATCGAAATGTAGTCGCCGTTCTTGATCTTTAGCTCGACGGCGAGCTCGGGTGACATCTCCGCGAACAGCTCTGGCTGTAACTCTGCGAGATGACTGAGGAATCGCGACATGCCGCCGGCGGTGTGATGTTCGGTGAGGCGATAGGTCGTGAGGACAAATGGAAACCGCGAATCGCCGGGCGGCGCGAACCGATTCTCCTGGCGCGTGAACCAGTTGACCACCGGGTTCGTGTCGCGCGAGTAGAGCGCGTTCTTCACCGGCGACTCGAGCGGTTCGTAGTGCGTCGGCATCGGACCGTCCTGCAAACCACTCGGCACGTAGAGCCAGCCGAGTCCGTCTTCGTGGAGCATGAAGGGGGCGTCGCCGGGGATCGCATCAAGTCCGCTCTCGTTTCCTTTTGGTCGAAACTCGGGCGACTTGTCCGGGACAAAATCAGGAACGTCGATCCCGCCCCATTTGCGTTGCGCCGGATCCCACCAAACCAATTTCTTGCGCTCGCTCCATGGCTCGCCGGTCGGTTTGGCGCTGGCTCTATTATATATGATGCGGCGATCGGCCGGCCAGACGAAGCCCCAACCGTGGCCGAGATAATTTTTCGAATTTCGCGAGTTCGCCTTATTAATTTTGTCCGGACCAAGGACGCCGGAATAAATCCAGCAGCCGCTGGCAGTTGAACCATCAGCCTTCAGTTTCCCAAATCCGTCCACCTGCGGGCCGTGATGTGGATTGCCTTCGCGATCGACGCCGCCGAAGACGACTCCATCCGCGCCAGGTTGCGGATTAGTGGACCAACCGTTGATCTCGGCCAGCACCGATTCCATCTGCGGTTCACCGAGCTCATCTTCGGGATACCACCAGTCGAGGGCGCGCAACGCTTCATCGAGCGGATCGTTCGATTGCTTGGCCTTCGCGATCAGACGCAACGCCAACTGATGCATGAACCATCCCTCAGAGCGTGCGTCGCCTGGAGGGTCGACCGCTTTTTGGCGCCACTGCAACATGCGCTGCGTTTGGGTGAAGGCGCCTTCCTTCTCAGCGTGTCCCGCTGCCGGGAAAAGAAAAACCTCCGTCTCGATATCTTCTGTCTTCAATTCGCCACGTTCGATCTCGGGCGCGTCGCTGCGCCAAAACGTGGCCGCTTCGATCTCGACCATCTCGCGCACGACGAGCCATTTTAATTTTGAGAGCGACGTGCGTTGGAAGCGGGAGTTGGCCGCAGCAACCGCGGGATTCTGGCCCATCATGAACATGCCGTCCATTTTCCCGTCCGCCATGTCGTAGAGGTACTCGAAGAACGAATGGTTGCCGGTGATCTTCGGAACCCAATTGTAGCCAAAGTCGTTTTCGGGCGTCGCATTCTTGCCGTAGTAAGCCTTGAGCAGGCTGATGAAGTAATTCGGATAATTGTTCCAAAGACCGGTCGGCTTCGTTTGATGGGCCAGGTAATCGCGCAACGTCTCTTCAGTGCCGTCGCCTTTCGGCATGGAAATGTAACCCGGCAAAATATCGTAGAGGGTCGGAATGTCCGTCGAGCCTTGGATGGAAGCGTGACCGCGCAGAGCCATGATACCGCCGCCCGGACGCCCGATGTTTCCTAACAACAACTGCAGAATCGAAGCGGTCCGAATGATTTGAACGCCCTTCGAATGCTGCGTCCAGCCGAGCGCATAACAAATCGCGGCGGTCTTGTCCGGACCCGAAGCTGCGACGAGCGCGTCGGCCACCTTGTGGAAGAGCGCCGGCGAAATGCCGCAAATCTTCTCCACCATCTCGGGCGTGTAGCGGGCAAAGTGACGGCGCAACGTTTGGAAAACGCAGCGGGGATTTTGCAGGGTCAAATCGCGTTCCGGAAAGCTGAGACCGCCATCACCGTCGTAAGCCCAGCTCGCCTTGTCGTAGGTGCGCTCCTGTTCATTCCACCCGGAGAAAAAGCCAGTCGCCCCTTCCTCCGTATCGCGAAAATCTTCGCGCAGAATGCAGGAGGCATTCGTGAAATGGACCACGTAATCGCGGAAGAAAAGATTGTTCTCGATGATGTGCCTGACGAGACCACCGAGAAACGCAATGTCGCCGCCCGCACGCATCGGCACCCAGATATCGGCAAGCGCGCTCGTGCGCGAAAATCTCGGGTCAACGTGAATGATGGTCGCGCCGCGTTCCTTCGCCTTCATCACCCAGCGGAAGCCGACCGGATGCGCCTCGGCCATGGACGAGCCTTCGATTAGAATACAATCGGCGTTGGCGAGATCTTGTTGGGCGGACGTAGCTCCGCCCCGGCCGAAGGAGGTGCCCAGACCGGGCACCGTGCTGCTATGTCATATCCGTGCCTGGTTGGATATGCAGACCATCCCCAGGCCGAGAGTGAATAGTTTTCGGATGAGATAATTTTCTTCGTTGTCGAGCGTCGCGCCCCCGAGATGGCAGATAGCCGTCGTGTGATTGATGGTCGCGCCGTCTTTCTTGTGCACGAAGGTGCGCTTGCGCGATTCCCAGAGGCGGTCCGCCACCATGTCCATCGCGCGATCGAGCGGAATTTCCGTCCACTCTTTCGCGCGCGGCGCGCGATATTTCATTTTCGTTTCGCGCCGGTCGTGCGTGAGCAATTGATAGGAAGCCGCACCTTTCGGGCAAAGATTTCCCTGGCTGATCGGACTCTCCGGATCGCCTTCGATCGAAATCAGCTTGCCGTCCTTGTGAAAAATCAATTGCCCGCATCCGACTCCGCAGTACGGACAAATCGATCGCGCCACCTGGGCGCCATCGATGCGCGCGTGCATCGCGCGCGTTTTGTCCGACATGGCTTCCAAGCCCGTGCCGTCGGCCCGCTCACGAATTTGACGAATGAGCGGCCATTTGGATAGCAAGCCTGTGAGCGTTGCCATATTATTTAATCGCGCTTGCGACGGGGTTTGTCGCTACCTCTTTTGGGGGAAACGGTGAAGCGCGAAATTCACGTCGATTTCACGGCCAGGACGATCGCACCCGCCAGGACGAGGCCGCCCCCGACCAAATGATGCCATGTGAGAGTTTCTCGCAGAACAATCGCAGCGAGGAGAATCGCGAACAAGACGCTCAGTTTATCCATCGGCGCCACGCGAGAAGCTTCCCCCAACTGCAAGGCTCGAAAATAGCAGAGCCATGAGAGACCTGTGGCAAGGCCGGACAATGCGAGAAAGAGCCAGGTCCGGCGCGAGATGGTTTCGAACGACCAATCTGACCGGGTGAACGAAGCGATCAGCCAGGTGAAAAGAAGAATCACCGTGGTGCGAATCGCCGTGGCAAAATTCGAGTCGACGCCGGTCACTCCAATCTTTGCCAGAACGGCGGTGACGCCGGCAAAGACGGCGGAGAGTAATGACCAGGTGAGCCAGTTATTCATTTCACGACGATAAAGGTTCAGACATCTAGGAGCTTCCGATCCAGATCCCGACCAGGAACACCAACACTCCTCCGACAATTACTTGAAAGGCGGCGCGGAGAAACGGCGTGTCCATGTAGCGGTTTCGAATCCAGCTAATGAGCAGAAGCTCAATGGCTACGACCATAACAGCGATGGCGGTCGCAGTGCGAAAATTTGCGATGAGATAAGGTAACGTGTGACCGATTCCCCCGGCCGTCGTCATGAGCCCGCAGACAATCCCACGAAGGAGAGGTTTGCCCCGGCCGGTGAGACTGCCGTCATCGGAAGCAGCTTCGGCAAACCCCATTGAAATTCCTGCGCCAACGCTGGCGGCAAGGCCGACGAGAAATGCGGCGTGGCTGTCGTGGGTCGCAAACGCCGCCGCAAAAACCGGTGCAAGCGTTGAGACCGAACCGTCCATCAATCCCGCCAATCCCGGCTGCACGATTTGCAAAACGAACAAGCGGCGATGGGCCTTCTCTTCCTGGGCCTCGACTTCCGGAGTCAGATGTTCCTGTTGGAGATTGTCGGCCAGAGTAACGTGCTTCCGCTCCGCCTCAGCCAGGTCTCCGAGCAGCTTCCGAGTGGAGGCTTCTGTAACCGTGCCGGCAGCGCGTTCGTAGAAACGCCGGGTTTCTGTTTCCATCACCTCGGCCTGGCGCCGAACGGCGTTGATCCCGAGCGGCCGGATCATCCACACAGGTTTGCGATGGATAAATCCCTTCACATCTTCGCGACGGACTAACGGAATGTGTTCCCCGAAGCGGCGGCGATATTCTTCGATCAACCCACGGCGATGCTCATCTTCTTCCGCCTCCATCTCTTGGAAGATTTGAGCGGTGGCTGGGTAATCGGCTTTCAATCCCTCGGCGTAATCTGCATAGATGCGGGCGTCGGTTTCCTCGGAAGAAATGGCCAGCGCCAGGATTTCCTGCTCGGAAAGGTCTTTGAAATTTTTTGCCACAGCCTTCTCTCCAGATCAGTCGAACCCGCGCCCGATCGTTGCAATATTATTTCTGCGCCAGCGCCGGAGTGGGCGAAGGAGCAGGCGCCGCCGCCGCGACCCGGACCACGTCACCAGTCACAAGTGAGTCCGCGGGATTGAGGATTACTTTATCCGATGGAGTAAGGCCCTGGACGATCTCGATCGAGGTGCCGAAATCGCGGCCCACCTTAAGGTCGCGAAGTTCAACCTTGTTATCAGGCTTCACCACTCCCGCTTGCAATCCCTGGGCGCGGAACAACAAGGCGTTATTCGGCAGGGTAACAACCTGCCCCAACGCACCCGAAGTGAGACGCGCCTGCGCGTAGCTTCCCGGTTGAATTTCGTTGTTCGCGTTATCGAGGTGAAGCTCAACCAGCAGCGTCCTGGAATTCGCGGCGATTGATTCCGACGTCGTGGCGACTTTCGCCTGCAACGTTTTGCCTCCCTGATCAGGGAAGACGATATCGATTGTTTGGCCCACGCGAATATCGGTCGCGTTCGCCTGCGGGACCCGGAAATAAATCCGAAGCGGATTCGTTTGCTGGATATGAAACATTTCCAGGCTCGTGTTATTCGCCACGATCAGGTCGCCGACGTTTAAATTGCGCGCGGTAATCGTGCCGGCGAATGGCGCGGTCACGCGTTTGAAGGCGACCTGCTGTTCGAGAACCTGAACGTTGGCGGCAAAGGCATCGGCGTTGGCCTGGTTCGTGGCCTGGGAGGTGGCCATGTTCTCGGCGTCGAGCTCCGAGACAACGCCTTGCTTGAATAACTGCTGCCATTTCTCGTTTGTACTCTTGGCCTGCTCCAAACTTTTTTGGGCCAGCGCAGCCTGCGAGCGCGCCTGTTCGAGTTGATGATCGAGATCCGGCGTGTCGATCTCGGCGAGCGCCTGATCTGGACCGACGTGGGCGCCGATGTCTACCGCCCAGCTTTTGAGGTATCCATTGACCCGGGAAAAGATACTCGCTTCCTGCCACGGTTTGACTTCGGCCGGCAGCATCAATCCGTCCGGAGGCGCACCAACAGTCGGTGAGACAACCGTTATAGCCGGGACCGCCAGTTGATTGGTGTCGGCCGTTGCTCGTGTGCGCTGTGACACCCGCGGCACCACGCCTGCGACGACTGCGAGGACAAGCAGCACCGCGCCAGCGATGAAGAGGAGACGAGACCTGCCTTTTCCAAGGAAGGCAGGCTTGCCAGATCCGAAGGACTTCTCCTTTGGTCTGATAAATGGGATGTGACTAATAATGGTTCCGTTCATAAGGCATCTGTCTCGTTAGGTCGCGGGAATGGCCGTAGCCAGATCCTGCGACGGGGTTGTTCCTTCCGGCTTGTTCCGTTTAGCAGACGACCGGTGCAAAAGGCTGAACACAACCGGCACAAAGAACAGGGTGGCGATGGTAGCGATCATCAGACCGCCAATGACACCGCGGCCCAGCGGCGCATTTTGTTCGCCACCTTCGCCAAGGCCCAGCGCCATCGGCAACATGCCGATGATCATGGCGAGAGCAGTCATCAAGACCGGGCGCAAGCGCGTCGTGCCCGCTTCCCACGCGGCGTGTAAGGGATCCTTTCCTTCGTCGAGTTGTTGGCGCGCGAAGGTCACCACCAGCACCGAGTTGGCGGTGGCAACGCCCATGCACATGATCGCGCCCATCATGGCGGGCACGCTCAGCGTTGTCGCCGTGACGAACAGTCCCCAGATCACGCCGGCCAGCGCACCGGTCAGCGCGGTGAGAATGATGAAAGGATCGAGCCAGCTTTGGAAGTTCACGACGAGCAGCAGATAGATCAGCGCGACGGCCGCCACCAGACCGATGCTCAGTCCGAGAAAACTGGAGTTCATCGTCAACGCCTGACCGCGCACCATGATGGAAGTGCCGCGTGGCAAATTCTTTTGCGCCTCGGCCACGATCGGCTTGATGTCGCTTAGGACGCTGCCGAGATCGCGGTTTGAAATTCCGCCGAAGACGTCGACCACCGGCATGATGTTGTAGTGCGAGTAAATCGGCTGGCTGTTCGTCCGGCTTAATGAAGCGACGTTGGTTAAGAGCTGTCCGTTCGCGGCGCCGGGGGTGGACGCGCTCACCGGCAGCGATTGGAGTGCGTCGAGTGAGGCCAGCCGGTACTCGGGCGCTCGCACATTCACCAGGTATTGAACACCGGTGGTTGTATCGACCCAGTAGCTCGGCGCAGTTTGACCGCTGCCGCTAAGGCTTAACAGGACCGAGCCGGCTACGTCCCTCTCGGTAAGTCCGACTCCTGCGGCTTTGGTTCGGTCGATGGCAAACTGGAGCCGCTGCAAGTGCGCGGGCTGTTGCACCCGAACATCGACGGCGCCGGTTACGCGCCGCAGCTTCTGCGCGAGCTGTCCCGCGATTTTGTGGTCGGTCGCCAGATCGCGGCCCAGAATCTGAATGTCGAACGGCGCCGGTAATCCAAAGTTAATCGTCTGGGTTACAATGTCCGCCGGCAGGAAATAAAACTCGGCGCCTGGAAATTTCTGGTGCAGATCGAGGCGCAATTGCCGCACGTACTCGGCCGTCGGCTTATGATTTTGCTGGAGCCCGACGAGAACGTCGGCATCGGCTGAGCCAGCGACGCCACTGTTGTTGTAGCTCAAATTAATCCCGGAGGTCGGAAGGCCGATGTTATCGACGATTCCCTTGAGTTCCTGTGCCGGGATCCGCTCTCTGATCGCGGCTTCTACTTGATCGACAAGCTTGGCTGTTTCTTCGACGCGCGTTCCAGCGACGGCGCGGACGTGTAATTGGAATGATCCCGCGTCCACCGCTGGAAAAAAGTCCTCGCCGAGAAAGGGAACAAGGATCCATGAACCCGCGCAAAGCGCGAGAAAGGTCACAGCAAAGACCTTGCGATGTGTCAGGATCTTGCCTATCAAGTCGTGATAACCTT
>JBEEHO010000217.1:0-5920 GCA_041167425.1 Verrucomicrobiota bacterium
CACCTGGGGAAAGGTCGCGCAGATGAATAAAGTGTCGCTTCGTGGAGCGACCGGTTCGATCAAACAATTGATGGGAAGCACCAGGGAGGAATAGAGGCCGCGGCGGCTGCTTTCGACTTCTTGATGAACATTCGATCAATATCGCGGTTGCCAATATCGGTTCTTCACCTACAATACCGGCTCGTTTATGGCAGAAAGCAGTGACACGATGGACATGAAGGAGTTTCAGCTCCACGAAAAGGACACCGGCAGCGCGGATGTGCAGGTTGCGCTCCTCACCCGCCGGATCGCGCAGCTGACCGACCACCTCAAGAGCCACGCTAAAGATCATTCGTCGCGCCGCGGCCTCCTCAAGATGGTGGCGATGCGCCGAAGCTTGCTCGATTATTTGAGCAAGTCGGAGTCCGACCGGTATAAAAACCTGCTCGAGAAGCTCAACTTGCGGAAATAACCGCAAGCGGTCCGAAGCTCACGCTCACGTCTCTCGTCCGCCTTTCGCCGTTAACGCCATCGGTAAATAGAAAGTAAACCCGGCACTCAGGCCGACGTCCCACTTTGATTAGAGGTTTTAGTCCCGAACGCGCCCGGGATTAAAACCTACAATCAGGGTGACCGGCCTGGGATTCGCCAATTCCAGAAAGCAGTTCGTTATGCAAAACAAGGTCACGGCCCAAATCGGGTCCATGCAGATTACCATCGAGACGGGCAAAATCGCGAAACTCGCCGACGGCGCAGTGATCGTTTCCAGCGGCGATACCATGGTGCTCACCAGCGCCGTTTCCGCCACTCAAATCAAGGAAGGCCAGGATTGGTTTCCGCTCACGGTCGATTACCGCGAAAAGGCCGCGGCAGTCGGGAAATTTCCCGGCGGTTATTTCAAGCGCGAAGGACGCCCTTCGGAAAAGGAAACGCTCACGTCGCGCATGACGGACCGGCCGCTCCGGCCGCTCTTTCCCGCGGGTTATCTTTACGACACGCAGATCATCTCGATGCTCCTCAGCGCCGATGGCCAGAACGATCCCGATATTCTCGCGATCAACGGCGCCTCGGCCGCGCTCACGGTTTCCGACATTCCCTTTGCCGGGCCTGTCGGCGCGGTGCGCGTCGGTCGCGTGAATGGCGAGTTCGTGGCCAATCCAACTCACGATCAACGGAATGAGAGCGATCTCGACCTTGTTTATGTCGGCACCGAGAACGACGTGATCATGATCGAAGGCTCGGCGCTCGAACTGCCGGAAGCGGAATTCGTGAAGGCCCTCGAATTCGCGCACGGACACGCGAAAGAAATGATTCGGATCCAACGCGAGCTCGCAGCGCAAGTCGGCAAGCCGAAGCGCGAGATGCCGCTCATGACGGTAAATCAGGACATTCTCGAAGTGGCTTACCAAGTCGCGGGCGATCGCATCGAAGGCGCGCTTTACAACGAGAAGAAAGTCGACCGGAGCAAAGCGGTCAACGCGTTGAAGGATGAGGTGAAAGCGGCGGTGCTGGAGAAATTCCCCGAGGCCGACAAATTCGCGATCTCACAGGCGTTCGATTACGTGCAGAAGAAAGCCTTCCGCATCAGCGTGCTCGACAAACAGAAGCGCATGGATGGCCGGGGTTATCAGGACCTGCGTCCGATCACCTGCGAAGTCGGCGTGCTCCCGCGCGCGCACGGTTCCGCTATTTTCCAACGCGGCGAAACCCAGGCGCTCGCGCTCGTGACGCTCGCGCCCATCGAAGAAGCCCAAAATATTGACGCCTACGGCGGCGGTGAAACTTCGAAGAGCTTTCTCCTGCATTACAGCTTTCCGCCTTTCAGCGTGGGCGAGACCGGACGCACGGGCGGCGCGAGCCGGCGTGAAATCGGTCACGGCGCGCTGGCGGAGCGATCGCTCGAGCCTGTCGTTCCGAGCACGGAAAACTTTCGTTATGCCGTGCGCATCACGAGCGAGATCATGGAATCGAATGGCTCCAGCTCGATGGCGAGCGTCTGTGGCGGAATGCTCGCGCTCATGGATGCCGGCGTTCCGATCAAGACACCGGTCGCCGGAATCAGCGTCGGTCTCGTGACCGAGAATGGCGAGGACGGACAGATGAAACGTTATGAGCTTTTGACGGACATCATTGGCTCCGAAGATCATTTCGGGGACATGGATTACAAAGTCTGCGGGACTGAAGCCGGCATCACCGGATTCCAGCTCGATCTGAAGTTGCCCGGCGTCAGCCACAAAATCATGGCGGAAGCGACCATGCGCACGAAAGAAGCGCGGACCAAGATTCTCGCCATCATGGCGCAGGCGCTCGACAAACCGCGCAGCGATTTGAGCAAATACGCGCCGCGGATTGAGACGATCAAAATCAATCCCGAGAAGATCGGCGCCCTCATCGGACCCGGCGGCAAGACGATCAAGGGCATCGTCGCTGAGACGGGCGCGGAGATTAACATCGAAGACGACGGCTCCGTGCACATTTACGCGACCAGTCCCGAGAGCATGGCGCGCGCGAAGGAAATCATCGGCGGCATGTCTCGCGAGATCGAAGTGGGCCAGACCTATCACGGCCGTGTCGTCTCGATCAAGGAATTCGGCGCATTCGTCGAAGTGTTTCCGGGAAAAGATGGCCTGGTCCACATTTCCGAGCTGGCGGATTTCCGCGTCAATCGAACCGAAGACGTCGCCAAGATGGGCGAAATGATCTGGGTGAAATGCATCGGCATCGACGACAAGGGGCGCGTGAAATTGAGCCGCAAAGCCGCGCTCAAGGATCGCGCCGCGACCGAAGCGGGCCAGACGTCCGAGCCTGATCGCGTGGAACAACCGGCGCGCTGACGAGCGACAGGAACGCGGTTCCTGCGTCCACCTATTTTATGAATCGATTGGCGCGTTTTGCCGGACTGTCTGTTCTCGCCGCGGGCTTGAGCAGCTGCAGCTCCGTCAAGGAGATGGTCACATCGCATTTGCCGCAGAGACATGAAGGGCGAGCCTCCGTGGTCGTAAGATTGAGCGAGCAACAGGCGTATCTCTATCGAGGGCGCTTTGTCGCGGCCACCTCCCGGATCTCGAGCGGCCGGGAGGGGCACCGCACGCCGATTGGTCATTTTAGCGTTACGCGCAAAGACATCGATCATCGCTCCAGCATCTACGGAAACTATGTCGACGACTCGGGCAGAGTCGTTAGGCCAAACGTAGATGTCCGAAAAGATTCGAAGCCGCCGCACTCCAAATTTCTCGGCGCCGCGATGCCATACTTCCTCGAGTTCTCGCCAGGGTATGGATTGCACCAGGGATATTTGCCAGGCGTTCCCGCCTCGCACGGATGCATCCGGTTGCCCTACTGGAAAGCGCGCCAGTTTTACGACACAGTGCATATTGGCACGCCTGTCGTGGTGAAGCCGTAGAGGCCCCGCCTCGGCGGGGAGCCATCAGCCCAACGACTATCTGATGCGCCGATTTCGTCCTACGCCGCTTCTTTTTTGCGCGCTCGCTTTCTGCGTTTTGCTTCCGGTGTTGTCCTCCGCCGAAGAACAGGAAGATAAACTCACGCCCCTCGGCATTTTCGACGCCGCGCTGGCTCAATTCGAAGGCAGCCGGGTGGCTCTGCGGAAATGGCAGTATCACCAAACACTGACTACGCATCAGCTCGACAGCGCGGGAAAGGTCGTGGCTAAAGGGACTTGGAAATCGATCGTCCGTCCCGGTGATCCCGGGCCTCTCGAGTACACCGCCGAAAGCATGGAGGGAAAGTTGTCTTTCTTCAAAGCTGGAACTGAGCAATCCGCGCCCCCTTCCAAAACGTCTGGAACGTCTTCGGCGAAAGCGAAGGTCGAGACGGAAAAGAATCAAGCCGAGTCCGCAGTCGAAGCGGTGCACAAATATAATCTGCGCGACCGCTATCTTTGGAAGCGGCTGCCGGATGAAACGGCGGCAGGTGAAAGCGCCTACGTCCTCGCCTTCGAGCCCAGGCCGAAACAGAACACGAAATCGCGCGAGGAACGGTTCTTCGGTCTTCTCGCAGGCAAGCTCTGGGTCAGCAGGACCGATTTCACGGTGTTAAAAGCAGAGGCTTCGCTTCAGTCGCCGTCTTCTTTATTTTGGATCATCGCGCGCGTGACGACTTTCCAGCTCACTTACGAACTCGAACCGGTGCGCGGGGGAAACCGGCTCCTGCGCTTGAGCCGAGCCACCGCAAAAACGGTCGTGAGCTTTCCATTTTATTCCATCCGCCAGAATCACTGGCAAACGGTGGAGAAGTACGAGCCCCGAACTCCGCGGGGAAGCGAAGCATCGCGGTCGCCCTAGATGAAATCCGGTTTCCTGGACAAATTGATCGAGCGCCTCGGCCGGATCGGGCCGGAGGACGTGCAGAATTATCTTCTGCAACTGGCGCAGGAGAAGGGACTGATCGAAACCGTTTTCAATGCGATCCAGGAAGGCATCATCGTGACCGACGCGAAAGGTCGCATCACTTACGTGAACGACGCGGCCTGCGAACTGTTCGGGCTCGAGGCGGAACAGTCCATCGGCAAACGCCTCGACGAACGCGTGCGCGGGCTGGATTGGAAATCGCTCTCGCAATCGGAAGGCGCCATCAGCCGCGACATGGAAATATTTTATCCGGCAAACCGTTTCCTTAATTTCTATATCGTGCCGTTGCTGATCGAGCGACGCACCCCGAAGGATGGCGCAGACAGCGCGGCCGAACCGGTGGGGCACGCGATCATTTTGCGCGACATCACCGAGAGCCGGCGTTCCACCGAGAAAACGATCGAATCGGAACGCTTCAACGCGCTTACGCTCCTCGCCGCGGGGGTCGCGCACGAAATCGGCAACCCGCTGAATTCACTTCACATCCATTTGCAATTAATGGAGCGGAAAGTGCGCAAGCTCGACGGAAAAGTGAAGGAAGAATTGCGGGAAGCGATCGCCATTTCCCGCGCCGAAATCACGCGGCTCGATTCGATCGTCACGCAATTCCTGCAGGCGATCCGGCCGTCGAAACCGGTGCTCCATCCGGAGAATGTGAATGCGATCGTGGAAGAAGCGGTGCGTTTCTTTGCGCCGGAGATCGAGGATCGCGACATCGTGGTCGAGCAGGAACTGCGCTCCGATCTTCCCCGGCTCGAGCTCGATCGCGACCAGATGAAGCAGGTCTTCTATAACGTGATCAAGAATAGCTTCGAAGCGATGAAACGCCGCGGCATTCTCCGCATCCGAACGGACATGGACGCTACGCACGTTAACATCAGCTTTACCGACACCGGCGGCGGTATGTCCGCGGAAAGTTTGAGCCGTGTCTTCGACCCTTACTTTACGACCAAGAGTTCCGGCTCGGGGCTCGGTCTGTTGATCGTGCGCCGCATCGTGCGCGAACACGGCGGTGAAATGGCGATCGAAAGTAATGAAGGCAAAGGCCTCACCCTGACGATTCGTTTGCCTTACCTCGACAAACGGGTGCGAATGCTGGAAGCCGGCACTCCGCCGCCGACATAGCGGCGATTAAGCTTGTTCCGTCCGCCAAACCTCTGGACAAATCTCGTTCGTGTTCTCGCTGATTTTTCTCGTCGTCTTTCCTTTCGCTCTGTGGAGAGCGTGGAAAAATATCGAGATGGCGAAAGCCAGTGCCGCGTGGCCTACCGTCAGCGGCCGCATCACGGCCGCGGAGGCGACGAAAGTGATGTTTCGAAAACAGCCGCGCGTTACCTTTTCGTATTCCGTGAACGGCACTCCTTTTACGTCCCAACGGATTTCTTTCGCCGCAGGCTATCCGCCGCGAGAAACGGACGCGATCCTGAGCCGATATCCACCAGGCCGGGAAGTGACAGTCGCCTACGCGCCTGACCATCCAGCGGAAGCCGCGCTGGAGACCGGATCAAATCGTCAAGTCACCACGCAAATGCGCATTTTATTGATCTGCTTCGTCCTGATCGTTTTTTTGA
>JBEEHO010000218.1:0-2624 GCA_041167425.1 Verrucomicrobiota bacterium
GGAATCGGAAGCCGACGACGTGCTCCAGGAATCGTTTCTTCAAATCTGGCGGGAGGCGAGCCGCTATTCGCCCAAAGCGGGCAAACCTCTTGGCTGGGTCATTACCATCGCGCGCCGGCGAGCCATCGATCGCGTGAGACGCCGTGATTGCTACCGGCGCGCGAAACAGCGTTTCGAGGAGGAGGTAAGACCGGCGGCGAACGTGAATGAACGTGCGACTGCGTCGGAATTATCGGGATCGGATCTCCGGCGTTTTCTCGGGCGGCAGCTGCAGACCCTGCCGCCGGTGCAACGGGAGGCCGTCGAGCTCGCCTATTTTAGCGGCCTGAGCCAGCGCGAAATCGCGGCCACCACCCGCACGCCATTGGGCACCGTGAAAACTCGGCTGCAACTGGGGCTGCGGAAATTGACTCAGTGCGTGCGGCCGCTGCGCCATAAAATTTAAGCCGGCTTTCGTCAAAGCGCCAAAAGCGTCGATGCGAAAATGGGTGGCCGGAGTTCCCGAAGGGGTTTTTGGGCGGGGACTCCGGCAGGGCGCCCTCCTTAATTTCCTGCTCCTGCTCTTGATCCTGCTCCTGATCTCTCTGTCGTTAAAACCGAATCCGTCGGATTATGATTAGGATCAAGATCAGGAGCAAGAGTCCCAGGGGGAGCTACACGAGATCGCAGGCTTCGGCCGGCATCCAGTGCGCGTCGCGGCCGTCCCACTTCACATTGCAACCGATCGGATTCGTCACCGGAACGCTCACGGGTTTTCCCGCCAGATTTTCCTCGAGCGCTTTTTCCAGTTCGTGCGCCGTCCCTTTTCGGCGCGGCGCGGCTGGTCGACCGCGCGACCGGTGTAAATCAGGCGCCGCTCGCGATCGAAAACGTAAAAGTGCGGCGTGCGCAGAGCTCCATAAGCGCGGGCCACGTCCTGCGTTTCGTCATGCAAATAAGCCACGGAAATTTATTTTCGCGCATGCGCTGCACCATGTGAGGAAAATCGTCCTCCGCGTAGGTATGGCGGCTGTTGGAATTGATCGCCACGAAACGGACGCCGCGGCTGGAAAATTGGTCGGCTATCCGGCGTGTCGATTCGTCGGAGCCAGTCACGTACGGGCAATGATTACAGGTGAAGAAAACGACCAGGACGTCGTCCCCCTTAAAATCCGGGAGCGCGTAGGTTTTGCCGTCCGTGGCCGGCAGGCGAAATTCGGGAGCGCGCGCGCCGATGGGCAAAGTGAAGCTCATCTCTTTGTCTAGCGCCGCGAAGAGGGAATGCAAACCGCGGCGCGCATGCTACTTTGAGAGACATGGAAACGCCAAAGATCACTGCCTATCTGAAAACCACCTGCGGCTGGAGCGCGGGCGTCCGCGCCGTGCTCGCCAAATACAATCTCCCTTACACCGAGAAAGACATCATCCAGAACCCGGCTTTTCGCTGGGAAATGGAAACGAAAAGCGGGCAGCCGCTTTCGCCCTGCCTCGAGATCGACGAAAAAATGCTCGCGGACGTGAGCGGCGAGGAAGTGGAGGAATACCTGATTGAGCACAAGCTGGTGCAGCCGAGCGGAACCGATGCCGGCGTGCCGCTCAACGCCCCCTGCCCGCCCGAGCAGCACGACAGCGCGGTAAAGATGCGGTTTTAAGAAATTGTTAAAAGGTTGAAACGTTAAGGTGTTGCCGCGGTCAAACCGATTTGACCATTTAACGATTCGACTTTTTTAACAATGAAGCTTCTCGCTCGCGCTTCACCCAAAAAAGGCGGACGCCGGTTCCGTCTCAGCTGGAAAATCGCGCTCGTGACGCTGCCGATCGCGGCCGTCTTCAGCATCCTGCTTTTCTACGCCCTCTGGGCGCAGACGTTCGATCTGAAAACGGTGGGTGAAATGCCCGAGCGCAACACCGTCTTCGACGTTGATGGCAAAATTTACAGCCGGCTCGCGGGCGCGAATCGGTTGAAGGTGGCGCTCAACGAGATCTCGCCCTTTTTCGTCGATGCCCTGCTCGCGCGGGAGGACACGCGCTTTTTCGATCACGGAGGAATCGATTGGCGCGGCATCGCCCGCGCGCTCGTGCGCGACGTGATGAGCGGCTCGGCCAAGGAAGGCGCCAGCAGCATTACGCAGCAGCTCGCGCGCAACAGCCTTCCGCTCGGGGGCCGGACCCTGAGCCGCAAAATCCTGGAAGCGATGGTGGCGCTGCGCATCGAGCACGATTTCACCAAGCAGCAGATCATCGAGCTCTACATTAACCGGATCTACTTCGGCTCCGGCTGCTATGGAGTCGAGACCGCATCGCTCGCGTATTTCGGAAAGAATGCTTCGCAGCTGAATCTTTCCGAAGCCGCGATCCTGGCGGGGTTGATCCGCAGCCCGAATCGTTTTTCTCCGTTGAAGAATCCGGAAGGCGCCGCGCTGCAGCGCGACGCGGTGATTGACAGGCTGCTCGAACTCAAAAAAATCAGCGGGACCCAGGCGGAGCAAGCCAAGGCTGCCAAGGTCGTCTCGCATCCGAGACGGCTGCCGCAGATCCAGGAGAACTACGCGATGGACGCGGTCCAGCGGGATTTGAATTTGCTGCTGACGGCGGACCAGATCGATAACGGCGGCCTTAATATTTACACCACGCTCGATCCCACG
>JBEEHO010000219.1:0-3688 GCA_041167425.1 Verrucomicrobiota bacterium
CACGCTCGTAGGTCTCGGGCTTTTCCAACTCTTCGGTCAGCTCTCTCTGCCGGCCCTCGAGTTTCAGGATCTGCATTTCCAAGTCGCGCACCCTCACATCGCGATCGCGCTTTATTTTCGCCTCAGCTTTGCGTTCCTCAGCCGCGGCGCGGCGCTGCTCGCGGGTCTCACGCATACCGGTCTTTTGCGATACGGGCGAGCCGGCTGCCATCGCTGGAGAGACCGGTTGAAAGTTGTGCAATTTATCGCCGCTCGTCAGCGCCGCGCGCGCCGAAACGGCCCGTGATTTATCGAGGTAGTAATCGTAATCGCCCGCGTAAGGAGTCAGCGTTCCCGCGTTGATGTGCAGCACCGTCTTCGCGACCGCCCGGATAAAGTAAACGTCGTGGCTGATAAAAATCAGCGTGCCTTCATACTGCGCGAGCGCGCCGACCAGGGCATCGATGCTGCCAACGTCCAGGTGGGTCGTCGGCTCATCCATGAGAAGCAGGTTGGGCGGATCGAGCAGCAGCCTAACGAGTGCAAGCCGCGTCTTTTCACCGCCGCTCAGAACGGCGGTCGTCTTAAAAACGTCGTCCCCCCGAAAAAGAAATGAGCCGAGGACCGTGCGGGCGGTTTGCTCGGAAACCGGGTTTGGCATGTCGCGCGCCGTCTCCAGCACCGTCTGTTTCGCATCGAGCATCTCCACTCGATACTGAGAAAAATAACCAACCTTTGTATTGTGCCCGAGTTCTCTCGTGCCGGATTGCACCGGAAGCACGCCCGCGAGCAATTTTAACAACGTCGATTTCCCGGCGCCGTTCGGTCCAACGAGCACCGTGCGTTGTCCCCTCTCCGCTTCGAAATCAAGTCCGCGATAGACCACCAGTTCGCCATACGCATGATCGAGCTCCTTCAGCGTGATCACACGGTGCCCGCTCCGCGGCGGCTGCGGAAAACGGAAGTGCACGGTCTTCTCGCGCGAAACCGGCGCCTCCATTTTTTCCATCCGATCGATCTGTTTCAACTTGCTCTGGGCCTGCGACGCCTTGCTCGCCTTGGCGCGGAAGCGATCCGCAAATAATTGGAGCGACGCGATCTCCTTCTGCTGATTCTTATAGGCGGAGAGCTGCTGCTCCTCGCGCGCGGCCCTTTGCTCGACGTAGCTGTCCCAATTCCCCCGATATCGGTTCAGCCGCTTGTGCGCGATCTCGATAATGGAACCAACTAATTGATTCAAGAACTCGCGATCGTGCGAGATCATGAGAATCGCGCCGGGATAACTCGTTAGGTATTCCTGGAACCAGACCAGCGATTCGAGATCGAGATGGTTGGTGGGTTCGTCGAGCAGGAGCAGATCCGGCTCCTGCACCAGCAACCGGGCGAGATGCGCGCGCATGACCCAGCCGCCACTCAAGGTTTTTGCCGGCCGCTCGAAATCCGATTCGCGGAAAGCGAGACCGGCCAGGATACGCTTCGCCTTGGGTTCGAGCTGCCAGCCGCCGTGCTCATCAAACGAATGCAACGCTTCGTGGTGCTCCACGGAATCCTCCGGCGTCGTTTTCATGATGCGTTGCGCCCTGGTCAACTCCGGCGAAACGGCGCAGGCCAGTTCCAAAACCGTCTCATCGCCGGCAGGCGCATGCTCCTGCGGGAGAAATCCGATTGTGGCCGATTTTTCGAGCGAGACCCGGCCTTCATCCGGCGACGCTTCACCGAGAATAAGCGCGAAGAGCGTCGACTTTCCCGCGCCATTCGGCCCGACCAAACCCACGCGATCGCCACGGTTTACCTGAAGCGACGCGTCTTCAAAGAGCGTGCGTCCGGCAAAGGCCTTCGAGACTTGTGAAATCGTGAGCATGGAGCGGCGGCGAATGTCGCAAATCCGTCGCCGGACGCAAGGAGGTAGAGGCGATCGCCTCTAGGTTAAGCGCCAGCGCCGGCAAAGATCGCGCGCCGCGTCATTCCAATCCGGAAACTTGAATTCGAAACCACTCTGCAAGAGCCGGCCGGGAGTCACGCGCCGGCTTTTCAAAACCAACTCCGTTTCGGTGCGCATGAAGAAGGTCGCCATCTCGAGCAGCCATTTCGGCGCGGGCAATCCGACGCGCGCGCCCCAAGCCTCTCGCAGGATGCGCATGAAGTCGGCATTCGGTAATGGATTGGGCGAGGCAAGATTCACGGCTCCTTCGAGATTCTCGTGCGCAATTAGCCAGTAGATTGCCCGGACAAAATCACCGTCCTGAATCCAGGAAACGTATTGACGACCATGACCCATTCGCCCACCAAGCCCGCGCCGAACCAAGCCGAGCAAGGCATCAAAGACGCCGCCGCGGTCAGGACTCAAGGTCAGGGCCGAGCGGAGGAGCACCTTGCGCGTGTGCGGCGAAAAGGGTGCGTTGTTGAAGGCTCGTTCCCAAGCCGCCGCGACATCGATGCTGAAATTCCAGGTCGCAGGAACGTTTTCCTCGTGACCGCCAAGAATACCCGAGGCCTCGTCATTCGCCGCATCGTAACGATGCGCATAAATGGTCGCGGTGGCTGCTTGCAGCCAAAGACATGGAGGCCTTTGCGCCCGCGCGATTGCCTGCCCAATTACCGCCGTGGAGTCTTCGCGGGATCGAATTATCTCCCGACGGTTTCTGGCAGTGTAACGACAGTTGACGCTCTTGCCCGCGAGATTGATCACGACGTCCGCGGCTTCCAACTCCTCGGTCCAGGCTCCCAGTGTTCGTCCATCCCAAAGAACGGGGCGTCCCATCCAGTTTGCTGCAACGTGACGGGATAGAATCACGACGTCGTGTCCGTCGTTCAGGAAAGTTCGGGCCAAAATCTGACCCACTTGTCCAGACCCGCCCGGGATCACGATTTTCATCGGGCGGACTTGATCGCCAGTTTCTCCGCTAATTCACTCGCACTCAGGGTGTCGAACCAGCGAGAAACCCGGGAGCGGTTCTCGCTGAGCAGCTCACAAATCCGGCGGGCCAATGGAAATAAAGCCGGATGCGCAAGCCGCTGAGACCACTCGCGGTAATCGTGCAACGCATACAAACACATGATCCACGCTTGTGGACCCCGATAAACGCCGCCCTCGTCGCTTACCACCAGAAGTTGCTCGTCGGGATGGAGAGCTTCCAGGCCTGGAAAACGCCGGGCTACTTCGGGTGATTGGAACGGCAGAAACTCCAATTCCAAAAAAGCCGGTTGGCGGGCGAGCCACGCGCGACATCGCCCGCACAACGAGCACTCCCCATCGAACAACACGGAGAGCCGCTTCATTCCGCCGCGACCGGAATTTGCGCCTGCGCCGGCAAGGGCGGCGGAGCCCTGTGGAGCAGCGCGCGTTTTCGCATTTTCGAAAACACGAACAGGTTAAAGAAGTGCATGCCGCCGAGAACGAGCAGCACCACGCCCACCTTGCGGCTGAGTATTTCCAGCACTCCCTGCAGATCCGCCGGCATCTGCCCTTCCTTTAGCGCGAGGCTGACGTAACCGATGTTGATCAGATAAAAGCCGACCACGAGCAGATGATTGATGGAATCCGCGAGCGGCTCGTTTCCGAGGAAGGTGTCGACCACGAAAATCCTGCCGTTTTTGTGCAGCGTCTTCGCCACCCAGATGGTGAGCGAAAGGCTGAGGATAAGGTAGCTGAGGTAGGTCCACACGATCGGTTTCATATGTTGTCTCTTCTTTCCATGGGTTGTCTTTT
>JBEEHO010000220.1:0-6739 GCA_041167425.1 Verrucomicrobiota bacterium
GAGGGACCTCACAGTCGAGGAGCAATCCACGCTAGAATCGTTTCGCATCCCACGAAGGCTGAACTTTCGAACATGCGCCAGCTGATTAGCGTGGGTTAAGAGCGACTGGAGGTCCCTCGCCGTCTGCGCGGCTCGGGATGACAAGCGAGCTTTCGAACGCTCCGGCTCGGCTGGGGACAGAAAGATCCAAATTCCAAGCTCCAACATCCAGAGAAGCTCCAAGCATCAATAACCAAACTGCCGGCGCGTCGCTGCTCTTGGAGCTTCGTTGTTTGGAATTTCTCTGGTGCTTGGATGTTGGAGCTTGGTGCTTTCCCCCGGGTCCTCCCCCGGTGCTACCGGAAGAGACGAAATCGGTGAAAGCAGCAGCCACGCCTTATATGAATCTCGCCACGTCTTATATGAAGCGGGCCACGATGCAGGCGAATCGCGCCACGAGAGGGATGAATCAGCAAACGTTTCATATGAATCAACAAACGATAGGCATGAATCGCGGAACGATTCACGTGTGCCAGAGCTGATCCGGATGAATCGTGACGTGATTTGGCCATATCGTCCGATGATTTGCCTGAATCGCCGGACGAATCACAGGGATCGGAAGACGATCCGGCCAGATCAGCGGACGATTCATGTGCATTCCCGCGCACCTCATATGCGGCGTCGCGCGATTCATATGAGTCGGAAGCGGTTTTCCCAAGGAAAACGGAATTCTTTAAGAGGGCTCGCCCGCCAAGACCGGCGACTACTACTTCATGCCCGGGAGATCGGGAGGCGGAAGATCAAGCTGCTTTCCATCCGCTTGTTTCCCATCGATCGACTTGGGACAATCGGGGCAATCGTCCTGCTCCAGCTCAGGACCAAAATGCGTCTTGTCTTCGCTCTTCTGACGCAATCGATACAGGTCGAGCTTCGTTAACGCGACCTCCGGTCGCATCATGATGATCAGTTCTTTACGAAGCATACTCTTAGTCGTGCTTCTAAAAAGGCCACCGATGAGCGGGATTCGACTCAGGAGCGGAATCCCGGTTTGGCTTCGACGCGTGTCTTCCGTAATCAATCCGCCCAAAACAATGGTGGAGCAGTTAGGAGCTGAAACCGTCGTCTTAATGTAACGCGTCGCGATATTCGGAATCAAATTTCCATCGATGTTGGTGGAATCGGCGACGCTGTCGAGCTTCTGAAGAATATCGAGCGTGACCTCTTTCTCGGAATTAATCAGAGGAACGACTTCAAGCTGGAGAGCAACTTTCTTGTATTGAATGCTCGATTGAGTGCCGAAATTGTTAATGGGGGTACCACTCTGCACCGGTTGGAATGATGATAAGGTATTGACTGGAACTGGTATTTCCTGGCCCGACGCGATAATAGCTTTCTTGTTGTTGCTCGTGAAGACCATCGGTCGCGAAATGACCCTGAATCTGCCGCTTGCGTCGAGCATATTTACGATCGCAGAAAGCCCATCTCGGGCGCTACTTAGAAAAACGCTAGTGCCGTTGCTGGAAGCTGCCGCCGCAAGTGCCGAAAAATTAAGGAGATTGGAGGGATCAACCAGCGGCGGACCCGTAGTCCGCGAAAACCCGGCGACGCCAGTATCTCCTGCAGTCCTGGGTAATACATTGCCGAGGGTATCCGTATGCGGCGTGCCACCGGCCTTGAACCAATTCACCCCGAATTGCTCATCCTTGTTCAGCGAAAGTTCCCCGATCACGGTCGCGAGCGCTACCTGAGGAGCTCTCACATCCATCTCGTCGAGAATCTTGCCCACCTTCACCACCACCTCGCGATTCCCGAGGACGATGATCGAATTCGCCCGCTGATCCGCGATGATCTTCGCGTTGCCAATCGTGACTGCTTTCGGCGTCGTATCGACGGCCTGCGTGGAAAGTTCTTCGGAGAAGTTCTGGCCGCCGCCGGAGTTGGAATCGGTGCCGGAACTAGACGCGGAGTTCGAAGGACGGCGCTGTAGCTGTTGCTGCTGTGGCGAATTGGGACCCGCCGCCGCCGCATCAGCCGCGCCTTGTTTGTCAGTGCCCGGTTCAGTCAGCGCTTGAACCAAAACCGGCAACACGTCGGCGGCGGAAATGTAACGCAGGGCGCGCGTGACCGGCTTGGCGAATTCGACGTTCGCGTCGAACTCCGCGATCAGCTTGCGGATGAACGGCATGTTGATCGGACGCGTGATGACGTGGATCCGGTTCGTGCGGACGTCGGCGGAAATCTTGATCTTGCCCACGACGATCGAATCCTCGGAAAGCGCGGTGAGCGCACCGAGATCGCCTCCCTCGGGGTTGACCATCGCCGGCGCGTTTGGCACCACGGCGGCGGGACGGACAGGGCGGACTCCAGGTGCCCCGGGCTGCGTGGTCTGGCCCGGCTGCGCGGCTCCCTTTTCAAACATGTCTTTCAGCATGTCCACGACTTTGCTGGCATCGGCCCGATTCAATTTGATGAACTCGCTCACCACTTCCGCGGGCGGGATGTCCACCTGGTCGATGATGTGAACGAGGCTGCGGATCACGCTCGAATTTTCCGTGACCAGAATGCTCGACGATTTCGGCAGCGCGAGAAACGAAGTGTAGGTCTGCGGTGGTGAAAGATACTGGCCGAGCACCTGCTGGAGCTCGATCGGATCGGCGTAGCGAAGCTTGAAGAGAAAGCTGATGACGTGATCGCCGCTCGGGATATCGGCCTCGTCGGAAATGATCGGCACCCCGGCGTTGCGCGGATTTTTTCCCGTGCCGATGACCTTCACGATGTCGCCATCAGCCGGGACGAGCGAGTAGCCGTTCATGAGCAAATTGATCTCGATGATCTTGATGGCTTCTTCGCGCGGGACCGGTCTGCTGAGGAAAATGTTGACCTTGCCCTGGACGAAATTGTCCATGACCAGCTTCTTGCCGGTAAGCGTTTCGTAGAGGCGCAGAACATCGACCACGTCGCTGTTCGGATATTGCAACGTGACCGTGCGGTCGGCCGGAAGGGCGCCAGGAGATTGGGGCGTTGCCGGCGCGGGTGGATTGGCATCTGGCGCGGTGGGCAGAGGGGCGAGCGTCTGTGGAGCTGGGGGCGCGGCGGGCGGCGCGGCGGTGGTGGTGGTGGTCGTTGTCGTAGTCGTGGCTGGGGACCGCGTGCTGGGCGTGGTGACAGCGGGCCCGAGAGTTTGGCCTGACGTTTGACCCGACGTATTTGCGGAGGTGGAGGGTGGCGCGGCTTGTCGGGACGAGGGCGCGGGCTGTGTTCCGGAAAGAGCATTGGATTTCGGGGCCGTCCCCGGCGGCGCAGCCGGGACTGCGGTGGCATTGAAAAGAGGAAGAGGCGGTGCCTGGCCCTGGCCAAAACTGGAGGTCACCGCTGCGAAAGACAGCGCCGCGATGCAGAAAGGCCGTAGCACGGCTTTTATGTAATTGGTCGGGGGTGCTGGGTCAACTCTGTTCACGAAGGGGATAAGAGGGGGAAAGCTTAGTATGTTAGAGATGGCCAGGACAGGCGCGGTCTGATCTAAGAGGCAACGTCCAACGCACCACGTCCAACGTCCCATGAAGAGAACGCCGCCGCGCCCCACATTTGTCTACGCCTTAAGTCTGCTGGCAGTGCTGGCTGTCCCGTTTCAACACGAGAGCTCCGCCGCAGCGGCGGTAACAAAATCGAACGATGACGCGCAGATCCGTGCCGTGATGTCGGCGCAAGTGGAAGCTTGGAATCGCGGCGATATCGACGGATTCATGAATGGCTACGCGCGATCTGATGCGACCGAGTTCGTGTCGGGCGATAAACTCACGCGCGGTTGGCAAACCGTGCGCGATCGTTACCAGAAAAAATACGGCAGCCGGGAAAAGATGGGCGCGCTGACTTTTTCAGAGCTGAAAATCACACCGCTGGGCGGCGACGCGGCGCTGGTCATCGGGCGCTGGAAGCTGGCGCGCAAAGGCGACAAGCCGCATGGAATTTTCACGTTGCTCTTTCGCCGCACCCCCGCCGGCTGGCGCATCGTGCACGATCACACCTCGTAGATCGAACCGAACGCGATCTACGATGGGAGTTTGCCGTCGTACATTTATTTACACGAAAGTTGGAGAGCGTGACCAAATACCAGTTGTGAGGTCCCTCGGCGTCTGACGCGCCTCGGGATGACAGCTATTTCGCGCTGCCCAACTCCTGCAGCCGCTCCAATAATTTGCCGTGGATGCCATCGAATCCGCCGTTGCTGAAGACGACCACGACGTCCGGCGCCTTCAACAATGGGACCAGCCGGTTGATGATGTGCGCGACATCCGGTTCGTAAAAGGCGGGGCGGCCGGAATCCGCGATCGCGCTGACGACTGCTTCGGGATTGAGCCGCTGGTCCTTCGGGATTTGGTCGAGCCGCGCTACTTGCGAAATGAAAACGCCGTCCGCCATTTTCAGCGCCTCGGGGAGCTGCTGTTGAAAAATCGCGCGCCGGGTGGTGTTCGAGCGCGGCTCGAAAATCGCCCACAAACGAGAGCCGGGATAACGATGCCGTAACGCGCGCAAAGTTTCGCGGATCGCAGTCGGATGATGCCCGAAATCGTCGATCACCTTCACGCCGCGCGCTTCGCCGCGCACTTCCTGGCGCCGCGCGATCCCCTGAAATTTCGTGAGCGCTTTCTGAATTTTCGCGACGGTGACGCCGTAGAACTTCGCGGCCGAAATCGCCATGGCAGCGTTGCGCACATTATATTCGCCAACCAGCGGCACCTCGAACTGATCTTCGCCGAGAGTGAAACGCGATCCCTCGGTCGAATAGGCGACGTTCTTGATTTGGCGCGCGCAGTTGGGCGAGAATCCGATCTCCTCGAGCTGCGCGGGGAAAGGCTGCAACTGTTTCACGACATCGAGGCAATTCGCATCGTCGCCGTTCAGGAGCACCATGCCATTTTGCGGCACGATGTTGAGCAGCCGCCGGAAGCTGAGCTTGATTTCGTCGAGGTTGTTGAAGATGTCGGCGTGATCGAACTCGATGTTGTTCACGATCACCAATTCCGGCAGGTAATGGACGAACTTCGAGCGCTTGTCGAAGAAGGCGGAATCGTATTCATCGCCTTCGATCACGAAGTATTTTGAATCGTTCAAGCGCGCGCCCTGCCCGAGATTTTTCGGAATGCCGCCGATGACATAGCCGGGATCGAGTTTTGCCGAAGTCATGATCCAGGCGAGCAGCGCGGTGGTGGTGGTTTTCCCGTGCGTGCCGGTGACGACGAGATTGTGCCGGCCGCGCAGGAAAAATTGCTTCAGGATTTCCGGCAGCGAGAGGTAGTAAAGCTTCCGGTTCAGGACCGCTTCCACTTCCGGATTGCCGCGGACCATGGCGTTCCCGATCACGATGACTTCGGCGTCGGCGGGAATATTTTCCGCGCGATAACCCTGGCGAAGCGCGATGCCCTTGCTCTCGAGGAACGTGGACATCGGCGGATAAATATTTTCGTCCGAGCCGGTGACGGTGAACCCGCGCTCGCGCAACGCCGCCGCGACCGCTCCCATGGCGGTGCCGCAGATGCCGAGGAAATGGAAATTGCGCGGCGTTTCAGTCACGCGGATTCCTTTACGATGCGAGGGCCTGTTTGGCTACTGAAAGGCGTTTACGCGAGGCGCAGTCACTCTTGCTCCTGATCCTGATCTTGCTCCTGATCTCGCTTGCTTCTGATCCTGAATTCAAAACGATGTCCAAGCAATCGGGATCAAGAGTAAGATTAAGATCAGGAGCAAGAGCAGGATCAGGATCAGGAGCAGGAGTTGGGGATCAATGAGCCCACCAGCCGCGGACGAATTGAGTGGTGTTCAAGGCGTAAAACAAAAGAAAGAAAAACATCAGGCTATACCGCGCCCATTCGCGCAGCCGCCATTGCCCCAGGAGCATAAACAAGGGAAAGAGCGTGAGCAGATAGCGCGGGGAACAGAGCGTGAAGGTGTCGCAGAAAATCAGGACCCAACTCACGGCCAGATAAATGGTGTAACACGGCCGAAGGCGAAATGCTCCCACCGCCAGCGCGATGGTGCCGATGGCGAAGGCGACGAGAAGCGACCCGTGTTGCATGACCCGCTCGAGCGGCGCGTCGCGCAGGATGTCCTTCATATCCCAGCGCAGCGCGATCAGCGGCGAAGACAAAGCTCGATACCAATGTTCCCGCTGGTACTGCAAAAATTTCAAAGGGTCGCCGAAATAGTAGTAATTCAAATAGAGATAGGCCACGAACCCGAGCGGGATCAGGCCAAGAAGGAGGCAATCCCAGCGGAGCTGGCGCCATTTGAAATTCTTCTGTTGGAAATATTCCCACGCGAGCGGGAGCATGACCGCGAGGCCGGAAAGCCGGCTGCCCGTGGCCAGCATTCCGAGCAGGGCGCAAAGCAGCCAGCGCCCCTGCCTCGCGTAATAAAATGCGGCAATGGTCAGGACCAGAAAAAGACTTTCCGAATAGGCGACGTGAAGAAAATACGCCGTCGGAAAGATGGAGAAAAAAAAGACCGCTCCCCTCGCCGCGCGCCGGCCGAATTCCATTTCCGTCAGGAGGAAGCAGTAACAGAACGCGCCCGCGCAACAAACATTCGACACGACGACCGCGGCGACGAGCCAGTTGCGGATGAGAACGTGCGCGAGATAAATCGCGATGGGATAAAGCGGCAGGAAAACGATCATGAAGCGCTGCTCGCCCGAGGCCTCGCCTCCATAGCCGGACTCCGCGACTCGCAGGTAATGAACCGAGTCCCATCGATTCCAGATTCC
>JBEEHO010000221.1:0-10902 GCA_041167425.1 Verrucomicrobiota bacterium
GCGGCCGCCGCAAAGTAGCGCTGAGCAGCTTCGGGGTCGCCGCGGGCCAGCGCGACGCGCCCCTGGTAATGTGTTTTCGGCAAGTCTCCCGCCTTTGGAAAATCCTCCTGGCGAAAATCGGTCAGGATTTTTTCCGCACTGGCATAATCCCGCGCCATCATCGCCAGGTCCCAGCGCGCCCCGGTCACCACTCCATCCGGATCAATGCCGGCAGGAATGTCCTGCAAGATCCTGCGGCCGGCGGCGGGATTGCTGTTTTGAAACACTTCGAGGTAAGCAAGGCCGACCCTGGCCTGAGCGGAATCTGGCGCGATCTCCAGCGCGCGGTTGTAACACGCAGTCGCGCCGGGCCAATCACGCACCAAAAGGTAATCGATGGCAGCCAGGATGATGATTTGTCGATTACGAGGATCGAGGTCCTGGGCGCGCTGAAAGCTTGCGAGCGATTCCCGCCAGCGTCCCTGCCGGCGTTGAATTCCGGCGATGTACTGAAGAATGTCGGGCTCGTTAGGCGATGTCGCCACGGCGACAGAAAACTCTTTTAAGGCTGCTGCGTAATCCTTGTCGAAATAATACATACAGAGACCGAGGGCCGTGTGGGCTTCGCCTAGAGACGGCGCCAGGCGCAACGCCTCATCTGCCCCAGCGCGCGCCCTGACTCTCCGATCGTCCGGCGCGTCGTAGCCGAGTTGGCTTTGCACGATGGAAAGGCGCGCGCGGGCAAGAGCAAACTTGGGATCAAGCGCAATCGCCTGCGCATAGAGTCGCTCGGCAGCAAGGAGGTCCTCATTGGCACGGTTTACCGCGCGTTCGCGGCCGAGCGCGTTTAGGTAAAATGCATAGGCCTCCGGATTGCCGGTTGGCTTCGCGGCGAGATTTGCCTTTTCTTCCGGAGCCAGTTGTGCCCGAAGAGCCGCTGCGATCTCCGCCGCCACCTCACCCTGGAGCCCGATGGAATCGACCAGCGTCCGGTCGTAACGCTCCGCCCAGAGGTGGCGGTCGTTGCGTGCATCGATCAGCTGCACATTCACGAGCACGCGATTGCCCTCGCGCCGCACGCTCCCTTCCAGGATATTCCGCACTCCCAGTTCCCGTGCGATGTCGCGCAGGTTACGAACGGCGCCAGCGCCGCGATACTGCGAGACCGAAGTGCGGCTAATGATCTTGAGATCGCTGATCTTCGCCAGACTGGTCAAAATATCATCCTGGATTCCGTCGGCGAAAAAAGCGTTCTCCTTGTCCGTACTCAAGTTTTCCAGCGGCAGAACCGCGATCGACTTCTCGGGCGGCAAGGCCGGGGGCGCTGGCGTTTCTCGGCGCGACAATAAGAACGAAACCAGGACCGCCCCAGCCATTGCCAGGGTCACGAGGAGCGCGCCCAGTTTCCAAAGCCTTGGACGCTGGACCTGCCCCTTCGGCAAAACAAGGCTCGAGCGACAGGATTCCAGAGCCGATAACATTTTGCGCGCCGACCCGGGCCGCTGGGCTGGATCCAGCGCAAGGGTGCACCGCAGGAGATCGATCAAAGAGGCCGGGATCTTTCTTTCGGTCAATTGTTCGATCGGCAGTTTGCTGTTTTGCTGGCGGTCCCGGATTTCCTCAATCGTTTTGCCTGGATACGGAACCCCTGCCGTAAGCGCATACCAGAGGGTCACGCCTAACGAATAAATATCCGATCGCGCATCGGCCGCCGCGCTACTGAACTGTTCGGGGCTGGCGAAGGAGGGCGTCCCGACGAATCCTCCGTGGGTCAGCTCTGTTTCGGCCACCGCATTGATGATCTTGGCGAGGCCAAAATCGATGACTTTGACTTCCACCTCCATCGTTACTGCATCGGAATGAGTGAGCATGATGTTGCCCGGCTTCAAGTCCCGATGGATCAAACCCTGGGCGGCCGCACCGATCAGCGCTCGGGTCACCTGGATCGCGATTTCCAAGGCCAGTTTAACTTCGAGCGGACCATCTCGCCTAACGAGTGCTTCCAAGGTTTCGCCCTCGACCAACTCCATCGCGTAATAACAGCGATCGATTTCCGGGGAAGCGCCGAACTGAAATATGCCGGCCACGTTCGGATGCTTCAAAGCCGCAGCCGCCCGCGCCTCCCGCAGAAAACGCTCGCGGACCGCCTGCGATTTGCCTGCTACCGCCGGCGTCTCCACCACCTTCAGGGCCACGGTGCGGTGCAGCACCTTGTCCACCGCGCGGTAAGTGACGCCCATCGCTCCAGCCCCCAGCTCCCACAAGGAACCGTCTTCGTGGAGCGCAATTTCGAAATCGCCAAAGACATACCCTGTAGCCGCCTCGCTCGGTCGGGGCGCTGCGGCGCCATTATCTTGCGTTCCTTCATCAAGGCCGCCGCGCAACAGACAAGCCAGACACTCACCCTTCGTGGTCAGCGGAGAGTGACAGGTCGAGCAGATCGCGATAGGTGTTGCGAGTAACTCCATCGCCCTTTTCTTTTAACTAGCGGTCAGGACCCGCAGCAACTCACGCAATTCCGCGTCTACTTCGGCATCGGTCTCAACGGTGTGGCGCACTTCGGCACGCAACGCTTCGCGGTAACGGGCCCGCATTCTTGTCACGTGGCTGCGGAGAGTGGACTCCTGAGTTCCAAGACGCACTGCCAGGACGGTGTAAGAAGGGAGCGGAGCTTCGCTGCCGGTGAGAAAGACCCTCAGTTCCTCGAAAAGCTTCTCCTTGCCCTCCGCCCTGTAAAAGGCTGCGAGCCGATCGAGACCACCGGTCACCAGCGTCTCCGCCCAGGTGCGTTCGAAAACGTGGTCTTCAGAACTCGCATTTCCTGAAGCCGAACAGGTTTGAAAAAGCGACTCTGCTTCTTCGGCCTGCTCTTCATGAAGAGGCAGGAAATCGGCCCCGCCTCCCCGCTTGAGCGTTTGTTCGTGGTCGTAGGCATCGGCCAGGAAATTCTTGAGCGAGGCAAGCAGGAACGAGCGGAACTTGCCCTTCTGCCGGTCCGCGCGCGCATAGATTTTTCTGTCGATTAGAAAAGCGAAGAAGCTCTGTGTCAGGTCCTGCGCGTCATGCACGGAATACCCCCGGCTCCGCACGAAGCTGTAAAGCGGCGACCAATAGACCTGGCAAAGCTGGGCCAGCGCCGCGCGGGCGATTTCTGGAGCGGCCTGACTTTCCCCAGCCGCGGCAATCACGCTCCAATGCGTTGGAGCGAATGGATCGCTCTGACCGTGCACGGTCGCAGTCAGAGTTTTCACGTGCCGGCTGTATCAGAGCCGCCTGAAAAAAACAAGCAGCGAAAAAAGCCGCGATTTCTTGCAGCACGGCATCCCGGATCCCTTTGGAAAGGTTGAAAGCGAAAATTATGAAGGAAAAACACATATGAAAAAAATGAAGAATCAAGCGGTGACAATAATCGCACTGACAACGGTCTTAAGCGCGCTTGCGCTAATGTCCGCTTTTGGACAATCCAACGTCTCAGTCTTTTCCACTGGGTTTAATAATCCACGTGGCTTGAAGTTTGGACCGAACGGCTACCTGTACGTTGCCGAAGGTGGAATGGGCGGATTGAACTCGACGGTCGGTACATGCGAGCAAGTCCCCATCGGCATCGGGCCGTACACCGGCAGCGAGACCGGTTCCCGGATCTCCAGGGTCGATTCCCACGGCGTTCGCACGACTCTGGTAGACGATCTTCCCTCCAGCCAGACGAGTGCGGACTCTGGCAGCTTGATCAGTGGCGTGGCCGACGTCGCGTTTGTCGGAAACACACTGTATGCCCTGCTCAGCGGAGCAGGCTGTTCGCATGGCGTCGCGCATACGCCCAATAGTGTCATTCGGGTAAATGCAAATGGCAGCATCGATCTGATCGCCGACCTCAGCGCATTTATCCAGGCGAACCCGGTCAAGCATCCCAATGCGGACGACTTCGAACCCGATGGCACCTGGTGGAGCCTGATCGCGGTCGATGGCAATCTCTACACCGTCGAACCAAACCACGGCGAGCTCGACAAAATCACGACCGCGGGCCGGATCTCTCGGATCGCTGATATTTCCGCCAGCCAGGGTCACATCGTGCCGACTGCGCTTGCCTATCACGGCAACTTCTACGTAGGAAACCTTAATACCTTCCCCGTTGTTCCGGGCTCTTCTAAAATTTTGAAGATCAACCCCGCCGGTAATGTCAAGGTCGACGTCGGCGGACTCACCACCGTTCTTGGTCTGGTGTTCGACGGAGCAGATCGAATGTATGTGTTGGAGATGAGCACGGCGGCGGGTGACCCCACGCCCTTCACTGGCAAAGTGGTGCGAGTTGATCCGTCGGGGAAGCAGACCGATATCGCCTCGGGCCTTTTCTTTCCGACAGGCATGACCCTCGGCCCGGATGGCGCACTCTACGTCTCTAATGTCGGCTTTGGCCCACCGCCGGATGGCGAGGGGCAGGTTCTGCGGATTACTCTGCCTTAGATCCCAGGCGGAACCGCCAAGTTAATCCGACAGCGTGTAACGGTGGCCGCCGGTCTGCCCGACCGACGGCCGCTTTGCCAAGATAGGAATGTTCCTGAGAGGGAGGAAGCTCGGACACTTCAGATAATCATCTGGCAGCGGTCATAAGTTTATCCGAAGTGCGAGGCGATGGTGACAGGAAAGGCAAGCCGCGAAAAAGATACGATTTCTTGCAGCCCGCCCTCGGCAATCCCTTTGGAAAGGGAAAGCAATCATCGCTTAAACAAAATAACACCTATGACTATTAAGACAGATGTAAGAACATTGATAGTGGTCGCCATGGTAATCCCTGGGACTTTTCTGACAACCGTCTCCGCACAAATCGACGCTGCAGCCAGAGAGAGCGTCGCGAAGGAGAACTATGAGAACGCGGTCGATGTCCGACCGCAATACGACGCCGCGCTCAAGCAAAAACGAGATGGTAAATTCCTCTTGTACACAGACGACGAGGGCACAAAACTCTTTCTCCCCGTCAACGGTGGCCAACCAGGTCCTCCTATCGCCGTTGATAAGGGTGGCAGACCCGTATCGAGCAAAGTCTATAACGGTCGAGGGGGATGTTTCATCTGTCTGATGAAGCCGCCGCACCGCTGCATTCGCATCAAATGTGGATATTGATCATCGCCTTAAATTCTACTTAGAAGTCTGGCGTTCCAGGCACTGAGACGGGGATGGGAACCAAATCATGAATGGATGATTCATTTAATGGCCCTTACGTGGTTTGGTTAAGGATGGAGCGAATTTTACATGATGAATTTTTCGGGGGCGCAAATTCACTGAACCTTATTCGATAAACAACTCGAGCATGCTCACGGGGCAGTTCTTTAATGCAGACAGATCCGGGAATGGATTCGTCACCCTGTTTTAACTTTCCCGATGCCATCTACGGGGCTGTCCTCGGCAAGAGCGAAGGACAGCAAGCCGGATTCAAAGCTCAGTTGCCGACAAAGCCAGCCGACCACTGAGTCTGGAAAAAGTTTCGCAGTTCCGATTGCCGGGAGTTAGCTCCACTCCGTCGCACTTGTCTCCGGTAGCGAACAAGAGGCCTGATGAACCAGGTCGCAAAAAAGTTACAATTTCTTGCAGCACTGGCGCCGGAATTCCGTTGGAAATGGAAAGCAGTCATCTCTTAAACGAAATAACACCTATAACTATGAAAACAGATATAAGAACATTGATGGCGGTCGCCATTGTCAGCGCTGGGGCTTTTCTAACAACCATCTCCGCACAAACTAACTCCGCGACCAGAGCCGCCGCCGCGCAGGCGGTCAATCAGAGCGTGGTCGATGTCCGAGCGCAATACGAAGCCGCGCTCAAGCAAAAACGAGACGGCAGATTCCTCTTGTACACAGACGAGGAGGGCACAAAACTTTTTCTCCCCGTCAAAGGCGGCCAACCAGGTCCTCCTATCGCCGTTGGCAAAGGTGGCGGGCCCGTGGCGATCACCAGCACTAGTTCTGGAGCTGGAGAGTGCCTGATCTGTTGGAGGAAACGGACCAAATGCATTCAAATCAAGTGTCCATTTTGAGTGATCCCTCGTCGGGACCCAAGAACTTTGATTGTGGTCGCCATTGTAAGAAGAAAAGCAACACCAGCGGCACGGCCGCAACGATGGAGCCCAAGATCATGATGACCAGAAGCCGGACGGGGGCAGCTTCAGGATAGTCGTTTATCGCCGCCAACAGCGGCAGCCATGGCGGAGCAATACCGATGGGCCTGATGGGCAGAGTCAGCGCCGACCAGCAGAGGATTGCTGTTCCCATCAGAGTCAGAACGGCAATGAGGCTCAGTTCACGCCTAACGAGTGGAAGGAGAACGTGCCACCAGGTCCCGAAGGCCCGGAGCCCATCCAGTCTCGCCGAATCTTCCAGCTGCTTCGGAATCCGTTTCACCGCCCGGCAAAGAATTATCACGCTGAAAGCCCCGACGAACCAATTCCCGAACCAAAGGGGGAAGGCCAGCAGGCTCGCGCTCTTTGCATCTGGCGCCATTATTGTCGGGACGATCCAAAATAAGCTGGCGGCGAGAAGCGCGACAAGCCCGCCAGTCAGGCCGCGACCACGCCAATGGAGGCGGACAAATATCCAAGCCATCCACGAGTAGAGCAAAAGCATTCCGGCGGCGTTGGCGCTGAGCGCGAGCAGTAAAATCAGAAATGGTCCGTGCATCAGAGCTGGAGTGGAGTCGCGATAAGTTATCGCAGATCATTTGGCTTTCGCCCAAATGCGGCGATTAATTCTCTTTCTCTCAACCGGATGACACCACATTTCAAATCATCACCACCGCAGCGCGTTCAATGAATACGCGCTTCGATGTGCAGACGATCGCCATGATCCTGGCCTGGGTCGGCACGGGCTGCTGGGTAGTTTGTTTCTGGTGGATGCATCGACTTTCGTCGCGGCAGGAAACGATGTTGCAGGAGCTGCACGACGTCACCAAACGGATCGAGGAGCTGTCGAAGGCCGAGCATGACTTGCTGCAGGAAGTCCATCCGACGGTCGAAAAGATCAAAGAGTCGGTGAAAGATGTGGCCGTGGCGGTTTCGGCTGAGGATTCTTCCGGTAACACGGTTCGGCGATGAGACGGCGATCCTAGACCGCCGCGACCGTGGCTAGCCATGCGCATCGAGCCGCTCGGAGATTCAGCCCTGATCGTTCGCGTGGTGGATGAGTGTCGTTCGGACGCGTCGTTGAACGCAGTGCTCGCTGCGCTTCGGTATCTCGAAGCTGCGGCAATTCCCGGAGTGATCGAGCTGGCGCCGGCCTATACGACCATCGGAGTCTTTTTCGATCCCACGCGAATCGAGCAGGCTGCACCGGATGATTCGCCGTTCGATGTTCTAAGCGCAAAAATCCAGAGCGTTTTGAATGCGGCGGCTTTTACAGATGAAGCAGAGGTCGAGGCGCCGCTTCTGGAAGTTCCCGTTTGTTACGATCGCGAATTTTCTCTCGATCTCGAGGAGGTGGCGCGGGCCGCCGGAGTAACTGAAGCCGAAGTAGTCCTCCGGCATTCCAAGGCGGCTTATCGTGTGACCTGTGTCGGATTCGCTCCCGGGTTTCCTTACCTGAGCGGGTTGCCGGTGGAACTGGCGACGCCGCGGCGCGCTACTCCACGCAAAGAAATTCCCGCGGGCTCAGTCGCCATCGGCGGCGGGCAAACGGGAATTTATCCGCGAAAATCGCCCGGTGGTTGGAATGTGATTGGCCGCACGCCGCTTCGTCTGTTCGATCTGCAACGCGCACCGCCAGCTCTCCTATGCGCGGGGGATCATGTGCGTTTCCGCGAAATTTCGCGGGAAGAATTCAGCTCCCTTTCCTCATGAACGTGGTCATTCATTCCGCCGGCTTTCTCACCTCGGTCCAGGATTTGGGCCGCGCCGGTTTCAGGCAATCCGGCGTTTCGAGCGGTGGCGCGCTCGATTCGCATGCGCTCCGGGTCGCGAACGCGCTGGTCGGCAATGAAGATCCTGCCGCCGGTCTCGAAGCGACCTTGGGAAACCTGCGGCTGCGATTTGAAGATCAACGTGTCGTGGCCTGGTGCGGCGGCGCGTTCAACGTTCGGATCGGCAGCGAAGATCTTCCGCCGGGCCATGCCGGTCTCGTGGACAGGGAAGACGAGCTGAGCATGACCGCGCCGCAAGCGGGCTCGCGCGCGTGGCTGGCGATCTCCGGTGGGATCGACGTGCCTCTCGTTTTGGGAAGCCGCTCGACCGATCTGCGCGGGAATTTCGGCGGCCATGAGGGTCGCGCGCTGCGGGACGGCGATGCGCTTCCCCTCGGAGAGCCATCATTTCTGCCGGCGCGCGTGCGAGAGCTTTTCGGCGACCGGAAAATTGCGGAATGGACCGCGCTATCGGCCTGGGTTACGACCGCGCCACGCGACCGTTTTCTGCGCATCGTGCCGGGGCCGGATCGCTCGCGCTTTACTTCCCAGGCGCAGACGTCATTGCTCGGAGAGCCCTTTACCGTCACGCTCGATTCCGATCGCATGGGCGCCCGGCTCGAGGGAACGAACCTTGATCGCGTTGATTCAGGCGATCTCCTTTCTGAAGCCGTCGCGCCGGGCACGCTGCAAGTGCCGCCGAATGCAAAGCCGATTCTTTTGCTCGGCGATTGCCAAACTATCGGTGGATATCCGAAAATCGCGCACGTGATCACGGTGGATCTCCCGATTGCCGCGCAGCTTTGGCCCGGTGATCTCGTTCGTTTTCACGAAGTCTCGCTCGGCGAGGCGCAACAGCTCTTGCGCGAACGCGAAAATGATTTCGCGCGGTTCCGGGTCGGGCTGAGTCTGCAAAAATCATGAACCTCGTCGTCGATCTCAATTCCGATCTCGGAGAAGGCGCGGGACATGATGAAGAAATTCTCGATCTGGTCAGCTCCGCGAACATTGCGTGCGGCTTTCATGCGGGTGATCCGGCCACGATTTTCGCTACCATCCAGGCGGCGCTCAAACGTGGTGTTGCGGTGGGTGCGCATCCGAGTTTTCCCGATCGGGAAAATTTTGGCCGGACCGAAGTGACGCTGCCGCCGGCGGAAATTTACGCCACCGTGGCTTATCAGATCGGAGCGTTTCAAGCTCTCGCGCGCGCGGCGGGCGGACGCATGAATCACGTCAAGCCTCATGGCGCGCTTTACAATATGGCGGTGCGGGACCGGGCCCTCGCCGATGTGATCGCGAATGCGATCTTTGTTCTCGATCCCAAGCTCATTCTTTTCGCGCCGGTGCAGAGCCACCTCGATTGTGCTGGGACGGAGCTTGGCTTGGAAACGGCGTCCGAAGTTTTTGCCGACCGCAATTATCTCGCGAATGGCTTGCTGGTGCCGCGCTCGGATCCGAATGCTTTTGTGCGCGATCCGATCGAAGCCGCCGACCGCATCATCCGCATGCTCAGTGAAGGGAAAGTGCGCGCGGTGGATGGCACCGACGTATCTGTTTTGGCCACCACTGTCTGCGTGCATGGCGACAATCCGCAGGCGGTCGCCTTTGTCCGCGAGGTGCGCAGGCGCCTCGAGTTCGAGGAAGTGGTGATCGCCGCGCCTTCGCCGCCGGTGTAGCCACGGCCCTTTGGGCCGTCGGGAGGTTAGTTACGCTGCGGGAAAGGAACGGCCCGCAGGGCCTTGGCTACACCGGAGGCGATTCTTCGGCTCGACAGAATCGCGCCTCCCCAATTTAATCTTCGGGGGCGATGCAGAAGTCTAACGAATCACCAGCCGACCAGGGACACCTCGTGCGCCGGCTCGGCCCGCTCGATGCGACCATGATCGTAGTCGGTTCGATGATCGGTTCCGGCATCTTCATCACCTCGGCGGAATCCGCGCGACTCACGGGTGCGCCCGGATGGTTGCTCCTGGCCTGGGCCGTGGCTGGAGTGATGACGATAACCGGCGCGCTCTGTTGCTCCGAACTGGCAACGATGATGCCACGCGCCGGTGGGGTTTATGTTTTCCTTCGCGAAGCCTATGGCCCATCGCTTGGTTTTCTTTTCGGCTGGACGCTCCTCCTCGTCATCCAAACCGGTACCATCGCCGCGGTGGCGGTCGCCTTTGCCAAGTTCGTGGGCGTGTTCCTGCCCGAGATCGCCACGGAAAATTACCTCGTTAGGCCCATCGACCTCTTTGGCGGCTACGCCATCAGCCTTTCCACCGAACAGCTCGTGGCGGTCGCTCTCATTCTCTTGCTGACCTGGACAAATACGCGCGGTCTGGAGACCGGCAAGTTTGTCCAGAACACATTTACTTTCGCCAAGACCGCGGCGCTTCTTGCCCTCATAGTGATTGGCCTTTCGTTAGGTTGGAAAGCGCACAGCGCCGCGCGGTCCGCGGATTGGTGGAACTCATGGAAGAATGGATGGGATCCACAGACGGCTCAACCGGGGTTCACCCTGATCGGGGGCCTTGCGCTCGCGTTGCTCTTTGGCAAAGCCATGGTCGGTCCGCTCTTCGCGCAAACGGCCTGGACGAACGTCACCTTTATTGGAAGTGAAGTGCGCGATCCCGGCCGTAATCTTTCGCGAGCGCTTCTCGCCGGTTGCGGCCTCGTCGTGGGCCTCTACCTCCTCGCGAACCTGGCGTATGTCGCGACGCTGCCTCTAGCCGGGATCCAGCATGCTCCGCAAAACCGGGTCGCAGTCGCGGCAATGAATTCCATTTTCGGAAAACCAGGCGCCTTTGCGATGGCGGCGGCTATCATGATTTCCACCTTCGGGTGCAACAACGGACTTATTCTGGCGGGCGCCCGTGTCTATTATGCAATGGCCCGCGACCATTTATTTTTCCGGCGTATCGGAACCATCAACCTGCGCAATGTTCCGGCCGCCGCGCTGATCGCGCAGGGAATCTGGGCGGCGTTTCTGACTCTTCCTCGCACCGTCGTGGTGGATCGGACGACCGGCGCTGTGAGTTATGGGAACGTCTACAATCA
>JBEEHO010000222.1:0-3782 GCA_041167425.1 Verrucomicrobiota bacterium
TATTCCTGGCGCGGGATGGTTTATCTCTGGTGCCAGTTTCTGCTTGATTTGGTCCGGCTGTAGCGATCGAAATTAATTACGCCAAAAATAGGCGTGTCATCCCGAGGCGTGCAGACGGTGAGGGATCCCACAGGCGTCTGTCGCTTTCGCGCTAGTTTGCGCGTGCGCGTCGGATCATGCGCTGTTCTTGTTCGAGTGACGGAATCTTCGACTGTGAGGTCCCTCGCCGTCTGCGCGGCTCGGGATGACACCTGAAAAGCGCGGGGTAATTCGTTAGGCCAGGAGTCTCTTGGTCGAAGAACCGCCGCGGCTATTCTTCCTCGGTAGATTCGGATTCCGACTCCGGTTCGCCATCCGGCTTGATCCCTTCTTCCTCCATCTTCCGGAGCACGTCGCTCATGTCGTCGACTTCATCCCAGACTTCCTGGCTCACATACATCGGCGCCTTTTGCTGCGTGGCCATCGCGATGCAATCGCTCGGGCGCCCATCCAGCTCGATGATCTTCTTTTGCTGCAATTCGTTTTCCGCCCGGATGATCATGCGCGCGTAGTAGGTCGCGTTCTTCAGGTCGTTAATAATGACTCGCTCCACGCGCGCGCCGAGCGCGGTCATGAGATGTCCCATCAGATCGTGGGTAAGGGGACGCTCTTTCGAGACATCGCGCATGAACATCGTGATCGCGCTGCCCACCGTTTGATCGACGTAAATAATGAAGACTTTGTCGTTGTTCCCGAGGAAAACGGCGCACCCGCCGCTCGTGGGTAAAACCGCGCGGACTTGCACCTCGATCACCGTCTTGTTCATTCGCGCAAACCGTATCAGCCCGATTACGAAAGACAAGCGAACCGGCTGTGGCCGCCGCCCTGGGTGCGGCGCGAGGGATGCAACGAACGTTGCGCACGCCGCTCTCACGCTTCGTACAGCGAATCGGCTACGGGAACCTGTCCCTTCTGCCCTGAGATTTTTCGCGACGCGTGCTTGCATGTTCACCGCGATAATTGAATATGCGCTTCTGCAATTGCCGCTGCGCCAGAAAAAATGAAAACCGAGTGGGACGTTGATGCCGCCATCGCCACTTATAACGTCGATGGCTGGGGCACCGGCTATTTCACGGTCAACGCCGCCGGCAATGCCGAGGTCCGTCCGCTCCAGGAAAAGGGCGGCTCGATCGATATCCTGCAGGTCGTAAACGAAGCGCGCGCCCGCGGCCTTGGTTTTCCGCTCGTCATTCGCTTTCAGGATTTGCTGCGCCATCGCGTCGAAGCGGTCAACTGCGCTTTCAAGAAAGCGATGGAAGAGTTCAGTTACCGGAATCATTACCGCGGAGTTTTTCCGATCAAAGTCAATCAGCTGCGGGAAGTGATCGAAGAAATCGTCGACGCCGGCCAGGAATTTCACTTCGGGCTCGAAGCGGGCAGCAAACCGGAATTGATCGCGGCGCTTGCGATGCACAAGGACCCGGAAAGCCTGATCATCTGCAACGGCTACAAGGACCGCTCTTACATTCGCTCCGCGATGCTCGGCCGGAAGCTCGGCAAATCGGTCATCATCGTGGTCGAGAAACTCGAAGAGCTCGAGCAGACGATTCGTATTTCGAAAGAAGTCGGCGTCGAACCACATATCGGCATTCGGGTGCGGCTGCATAACAAAGGCTCCGGGAAGTGGGCGCCGAGTGGCGGAGAGAACGCGAAGTTCGGTCTCGACACCACGAACCTCGTCGCCGCGAGCGAAATGCTGAAAGCAGCCGGCCTCGCCCATTGCCTCAAGCTGATTCACTTCCACGTCGGTTCGCAGGTGCCCGACATCGCGACGATCAAACGCGCCGTGCGCGAAGCGGCCCGCTACTACGCGAAGTTATCCAAGCTCGGACATGAGCCCTGTTATCTCGACGTCGGCGGCGGGCTCGGAGTCGATTACGACGGCTCGCGCAGCGATTTCGACAGCTCGACCAATTATTCGCTCCAGGAATATGCGAACGATGTGGTCTGGAACATCGCGGACGTGTGCGATTCCGAAGGCGTGCCGCATCCATCGATCGTGAGTGAAGGCGGCCGCGCGATCGTGGCGCATCACTCGGTCCTCGTGGTCGAAGCGTTCGGCTCCATTGAAAGAACGGCGCCGAAACTGAAAGTCGAATCGGCTGAGAAAGATCACAAGCTCGTCCGCGATATTCTCGACGTGAAACAGCGGCTCAAGCGCGGCAACCGCCGCGAAAGTTTGCACGACATCCAGCAGATCAAGGAAGAATCGCAGCAGATGTTCGATCTCGGCCTGCTCGACCTCGAATCGAAAGCGAAGATCGAGAGCGTTTACTGGCAGCTCGCGCAGCAAATCGTGCACATGCATCGCGGCCTTCGTTTCGTGCCCGATGAAGTGAAGGAGCTCGAGACCTCGTTAGGCGATCAATACATCTGCAACTTCTCGGTCTTCCAATCGCTGCTCGATCATTGGGCGCTCGGGCAGCTGTTTCCGATCATGCCGATCCATCGCCTGACGACCGCTCCCGATCGCAATGGCATGATCGTGGACATCACCTGCGATTCCGATGGCAAGGTCTCAAAGTTCATCGACCTCCAGGACGTGCGGGAAACGCTCCCGCTGCATCGCATTATTCCAGGCGAAATGTATTACCTCGGCGTCTTCATGGTCGGCGCTTATCAGGACATCATGGGCGACCTGCATAACTTGTTCGGCCGGGTGACCGAGGTGCATGTCTTTCTCGATCCCGACGAAGAGTCCGGCTGGTACATCGAGGAAGTGATCGAAGGCAGCACGGTGGGCGAAGTCCTGGCCATGACTCAATGGGATAAAGTGGAACTCATGCGGCTCGTGAAGTTGCAGGTCGATGCCGCGATCAAAAGCGACCGCATGAAACCAAATGACGCGATGAAATTGCTCTCGGACTACGAGCGGGACCTGAACGGTTACACTTACCTTTCGCTCGCTGACACGCACGCGGTGAACGCGGCGATCAGCCCGCAACCCCGCTTGCTCTAAGCATCTTCAATGTGGGAGAGGCCCCTCCCACCTTCTCGATCAAGATTCTCGGGCCACGAATTCGGCGATCACTTGCAGGATCCGCCGTTCCACCAGCTCCTGCGTTTCTCCACTCGTGGCCAGCCCGCGTTTGGAAACCAAAAGGGAATGATCTCCGCCTTCCACGATGTGGAGAGACGTTCGCGTTTGCATCTGCGCGCGCACGCGCTCGAGCAGATCCAGCGGACAAAGCGAATCGCGTGTCCCTTGCACAAACAAAATCGGTGTCTGCAAAGCGCGCAGAACTTCGTCCCGCATTTTCGAAGGATCGCCTCCTCCGCATAACGGGTATCCGAAACATATGACCCCGTTCACTTTTTCCTCCAGCGCCACATGGCATCCGATCCGTCCGCCCATGCTCTTGCCGATCAAAAAGACAGGGCCTTCGGGCCGCGCGTCGGCCAGGGCCTGACGGTGGGCCGCGATCAGTTGCAGTCGTGGGTCGGGACGTCTCCGCCCTTGCTGCATGTAGGGATAATCGAACGGATGAACATCACCAATGGCCGAAAGACGCTCCTGCCAGCGTTGCATCCATGGATGAGATGAGGGCGCGCCCGCGCCGGGAGCGAAAAAGAAGAATGGTCGCGCCATCTCAGATTCTTTCGGGTGAACGTGGAGCCAATGCCTCGACCAACCGATCGAGCAAAGCATTTTGCGCTACGTTGATCTTTCGTCTGGCTGTTTCCACCGGAAAGAAAGTGGCGCGATCGACTTCAGGAAACTGTTTCCTTTGACCCGAGCGCGG
>JBEEHO010000223.1:0-9379 GCA_041167425.1 Verrucomicrobiota bacterium
GGCCGGCATTGTACAAGTTAACAAGGCAGTTAATTATGTCCAAAGCCTTGCCCAAAGGTATTAAATTTTTACCTACAGCTTTACCGCAGGCAGCGACGCTTTGCACTGCGCCGCCGGCAAATTGCGAAAAACTTAGCGTATTGCCGCCAGTGGCGAGCGTGAAGGCACTCGACGTGAAACTGATCAAACTCCTTGCGCAATCGAGGTTATCTTCAAAGGCGCTAAGGGCACAACCCGCCGCCGCCCCGAACAACGCGTTTAAGCACTCAATGCCCGCATCGCTGGTAACGATGTTGTCATTGCCGCTGGGGCTCAAGCTGTCGAACGAGCCGTCACGGTTTGATGCCGCTGACTGCGTGATGGATTTGACCAGCGCGGGACCACTCCACGATCGGAGGGTAAATGCACCCTCCGGAACTTCGATGGTGAATTGAAGTGTTCCGATGCTTCCAGGTCGAATCACTGGAATGATCACCGGCAGCGTCTGCTCCGTGGCGGTCGCAATGAGGGGAGATATCTGGTTGGGGTCAAAAGCGTCCTGCAACTGCGGGATTGGCACCCGACCGAGAGTGAAACCCAACGTCACTTTGGCATTCTTGGGAATGCCGGCAATCCAAACAGGAACCATGTACGCATCGGTGTTTCCGCGATTGCCGAAAACAACCGTGAACCTGGCCGCGCTGTTGATTCTGATCACATTGCGGCCCAGGACGTCGGTCCACAATTGTGCACCGCGCCCAGCCTCAACGGTGTATCCTCCCGCTAAGACGGTCGTAGTTCCATCCGCGTTGGTCACGACCACGTCCCAAGTGCCTAGCCCGCGGTCGCGTAGGTTGAAACGCGCGGTCATGGAGGATCCGTCAGGACTAACCACGACGTTCTCGCCGATGATATCGGGTTGTCCGGCACGCCGAAGCACAACTGTAGCGCCCTGGCTGATCCCTTCTCCGATAATCGTCGTCGTCGCGCTCCCGTTGTCACCGCCGAGCTCCGGCGTGATAACACTCACGCGCAGCGGTGTATTCTGCGGCGTGGTACTGCCGGCAACCTTCGCAGCGAAGGAGAACTCCGACAGGTATTCATAGCCGTCCTGGTTAAACTGGTCTTTCCCGGAAGCCACCGCGGTGATGAACCGTCCCGGTGGGACTGCGGGTGTGACCGTCAGGCTAAAGGGACGCGGCGAAGTAGTTCCATCTGTCGTGATGGTAGTCTGGCCGATATAGGTCTCACCTTGCCCATAACCGGATGGGTCGACCTTGGTATTGGAAAAGAACTGGAGCGTGTAGGTGATGCCAGCCGTGTAGTTACCGTTTTGGAGCGTGCCTTGAATGGTCGTGCCGGTGTCGCTGCTTTGGACTGAAGTAATGACGGGGTAGTTGGAGCCTGAGCCCGGAGTATTCTTCGTGACTCCGTCGCCATAGATATCAATGCCGAGACCGCCATTGTCATGGATGGAGTTAGCCACGACGGATGTGAGCAGCAGAGTCCGCGAGGCAGAAGCCACTCCCGCGCCTCCATTGAAGGCGATGGTGTTACTTGAGCCGTTCGCAGTCCCACCGACCGTGTCCCGGTAATAGCTCTCGACGAGAACGCCGTTACCGCTGTTCCCGAGAGCGCCAGTGCCAAATCGGTTAAGACCAATGTAGTTACCCTCAATGCGGCCGTTTGCGCTTTGGGTCAGGCGAATTCCATTGGCGCGATTGCCAGAAATGACGTTGCGCGCTTGCACACTCGTGCCGCCGATGATTGTCCCATCCGAATTAGGTAACAGGATGCCGTTGCTGTTAGGAATCGCCACCACTCCGTTTAGGTCGGTGCCGATCAGGTTCCCCTGAATAACAGCGCGTCCGAAGGTAAAGGCGCCGCCGATGTTAATGCCATCCTCGGCATTGCCTGAAATGAGATTGCCCGCTCCAGTGGCGGTGCCGCCGATCGTCACATTGGTCGCCATTCCCAGCTGGATACCGTGCGAGGCGTTAGGCAAGGCGCCAGTCCCAGCCGCGTTCGTCCCGATGAAATTGCCCTGGACCAGTTCGCTCGATCCGGCTTCTTCCGGACCTCTTATAAAGATCCCGATTGAATTGGCGGCGATGACATTCCGCGCCGCGGGAGTGGTGCCGCCAATGGTCACTAGTTTGTTCGAAGCCTGGCCGAGAAAGATGCCGTATCCGCCATTGGCGAGCGGCTGTGTTCCATCCGCTGTGGTGCCGATCAAGTTGCCTTGAACAAGGGCGGCGCCGTAAATTGTAATCGTCTGTGAGGAGCCGTTCCCTGAGATCAGATTACCCGCGCCGGCGGTGGTACCGCCGATCGTAACGTCTCCATAGCTAGTGAAGTTGTCGCTATTTGGCAGCGCGGCGGCGCCCGCCACGTTCGTGCCGATGTAGTTGCCTCGAATGATGTTGCCGTCGCCACTGTCAACTTCCACCGGCCTGGCGCAGTTTGAAATAACGTTGCGCGCCTGCGCGACAGTTCCGCCGATGAGGTTGTTGCTACCGGGATTGAACTGGACACCGGTGCTGGAGCCGTAATCGATCGGTTTCGTTCCGTCCGCCCGGAAGCCGAGATAGTTGCCCTCCACGATATTGCCGTCGCTGGCGAGGTAGATCGCACCACCCTGTGCATACGCCGCGACGCCGCGCAGCACGCTGTTGCCGCCATAAAATATTACTGGGTAGTTGGAGCCACCCACCACCAGCTCCACTCTGCTGCCCGGCTGCGTGGTGCCGTCGATCGTCACGGGTTTGTTGGGGTAGGTGGCTGCGGTATTGATCACGTGCGGGCCGCCGCCCGGGATATTGAAAGTGATCGTATCCCCGCCGGGACGCGCATTCGCCTCTTGAATCGCCGCGATGTAGGAACAATTGCCGTCCGCGTCTTTGCACTGGCCATCGCCTGGGTTAATGTCATTCGTATTTCCCGTCACGTTCACGACGAAGGTGGCACCGGACTCCGTGACGACGATGGATGGCGTGATGCCGTCCTTGTTCGCCACGACGAGGTCCTGGAGCGCATCGGCATTGAGACGCATGGGAAGAACTGCCGTTACTTCCGATTCCGAAGTGAGCAGAGCGGCTACGCTCATTTTCGCTGCTCCTGCATTCGTTAGGTTCTCCGAGGCGGACGGCGAGGCTGTGCTCGTAGTTATAAGTTGAACGGTCTTCGTTTGGCCGAAGAGCAACAGGTTGTCCTTCGGCGCCGCCGCCACTTTCGCGGCGAGCAAGCGGGTAGGCAAAGCCGGGTTACCAAGGCCAGTGGCGACACTTAGGATCATCGCCACGTGACTATCGCGTTCGAGGGCGCGCACACGGCCATCGGCCGTCAGCACCGCCAGCTCTTGTCCAGAATCACCGACAAAATCGCCCACGACGACTGAGAGCACTGGCGAGTCGAGCACAGTTCTGCTTACCACGGCCGGTTTGACGTCTGCTCTTCTCTCTGCGTCTAACGAGAGCTTTCGGTCCCGCCCGTGGATGATTATCACCTCATTGCCCGAGGCAATGGCGAGGTCCGGTATTCGATCATCATCCAATTGTCCGAGCGCGAGAGCGTTCGCGGCTGCAACCAAAGGAAAGCTCTCGGGTGTGCCACGCAGCGCGCCTTCCGGTGATTCAAAAACCAGGACACGCGCGCCATCCTGCGTCACGATTCCGACGGCGATATCCGTCAAGCCATCAGCGCGATTCATCTCGCCCGTGATCAGGCAAGTGATTGCGCCCGGAAGATAGATGATCTTTGGCTCAGCAAATCCACCGTGCCCGTCGCCCCTGAACCAATACAGCTTATCGCCACCGTTTCGCGCGGTAACGATGTCCCAATGCCCGTCCGCATCGAAGTCACCCGCGCCGATAAAGTCCGCGGCCTCCGGCACCGCGAAGCTCTTCACGTCCGGTAAAAAAGCCCCCGCGGTAAACTCACCGCTTTGCCGCCGCGCTTTCGCCTCAGGACTATTCGGATAAATCGCGTCGACATTGCCGCGCTGAATCGAAACCGCGCCGCCCGTGCCATTGATGGCATAACCAGTAACCAGATCAGGCATGCCATCTTCGTCGAAATCGGCTGAGGCAAGAGCGCGGCTCGTTAGGCCGGTTGCGACAGGGCCGCTCTGCGCGGGATTCACCGCGTCCTCGCGTAAATGAATCGAACCCGCTCCTGGCCGCGTCGGACGGATCTCAATGCGGCCGGCACGAGCCGTTATCTGCGTCGCGAGGATGAGTGGGAGGATAATTTTGAGAAGATTTTTCATGGCAATGTTGACCCTTCATTGAGCTAAAGCGGGAACCAGAACGAAAGGGGGCCAGCGAGTTTTCAGAAATCAGCGTTATGACCCAGGCAGACTGCCACCTGAACTGCCGGGTTGCCTTCGACGCTTCCGGTTTAAAATTGCCCTACCCCTGCTGGTTGCTGTATTCTCGGCGTAGCACCGATAAAGCCGGTAACCACGATATGAGCACAGAAAGCGCCGCTGCATGATCTCACTCGCGCCGAGGGAAGAGGTCACTCGGATGCTCATCGATTGGAGCGGAGGTGATCGGGAGGCGCCCGCAAGGCTGATTCCGTTCGTCTACGAAGAATTGCGCCAGCTCGCCCGCCAATATTTGCAGCGAGAACGCCCTGATCACACCTTGCAGGCGACCGGCCTCGTGCACGAAGCCTATCTGCGCCTCGTCGACCAAAGCACCACGACATGGCAGAACCGCGCACACTTTTTCGGCGTGGCTGCGCAACTCATGAGGCGGATTCTGGTCGATTACGCCCGCAGCCATCGCGCCGAGAAACGCGGAGGTGGTTGGGATAAGCTGGCCTTTGATGAAGAGCTGGCGCCGTCCACGGAGCGCAGCATCGATCTGATCGCGCTGGACGACGCGCTGAAAGATTTGCTCGCGCTCGATCCTCGCCAGAGCCAGATCGTGGAACTGCGCTTCTTCGGTGGCCTAACGAATGAAGAAGTGGGTGAAGTTCTTCACGTTTCTCCGCGCACAGTGAAACGCGAATGGCGGATGGCGAAGGCCTGGCTGCGACGCGAGATCATGACTGAGGCAAAATGATTCCCGCCGCGGGTAAACGATGGGAGCGCGTGAAAGAATTGTTCGAGGCCGCGGTGGATCTCGCGCCGAACGAGCGCGCGATCCTGCTCACAAGAGAATGCGACAGCGACGAAGCACTTCGCCGTGAGATTGAGTCCCTTCTCGAATCCGACAACCAGACCGACGGCTTTATTGAGCAACTCGTTTCCCAAATTCCGCGCGACCTATTCCCAGAGGCGGAGGAGCCGCTGGCCGGCCGGAAGTTTGGAGCTTATCAAGTCATCCGCGAAATCGGCCGTGGCGGTTTGGGCGCGGTCTACCTCGCCGCGCGCGCGGATGACGAATATCGCAAGGAAGTCGCCATCAAGCTCGTTAGGCGCGGCCTCGACACCGAGGACATCCTTCGCCGCTTTCGCAATGAACGGCAGATCCTGGCGCAGCTCGATCATCCGAACATCGCGCGCCTCGTTGACGGCGGCACGACCGACGACGGACTCCCTTATTTCGTCATGGAGTATGTGAACGGCGAACCGATTAACGCCTATTGCGACGCGAATGCCCTTACCACTGCGGAACGCCTAAATCTCTTTCGCAAGGTGTGCGCGGCGGTCACCTTTGCGCACCAGAACCTGGTCATCCATCGCGATCTGAAACCGTCGAACATTCTCGTCACGTCCGATGGAGAGCCAAAGCTGCTCGACTTCGGTATCGCGAAACTTCTCAGCGCCGACGACGAGCTCTTTACCCAGACGATTCCCGCGTTGCGGGTCATGACGCCGGAATACGCCAGTCCGGAGCAGGTCAAAGGCGACAAGATCATGACGACGAGCGACGTCTACTCGTTAGGCGTTTTGCTCTACGAACTCCTTACGGGCCGGCGTCCCTACCGTCTCAAAACCCGAACGAGGGACGAGATCTCGCTCGCGATTACCAGCCAGGAACCGGAACGTCCAAGCACAGCGGTAACGCACGGCGAGCCCATCTCTCCGGAATCCGGGCCGGGCCGGACGGGTGGTTTCCGCAATCCGAAATCGTTACGCGGCGATCTCGATAACATCGTCCTGATGGCGATGCGCAAGGATCCCGCGCGCCGCTACCCGTCCGTCGCTCAATTTTCCGAAGACCTCCGCCGCCATCTCGCGGCACTCCCGGTCCTGGCCCGTAAAGACACGATGACTTATCGGGCCTCGAAGTTCGTCACCCGCCACCGCATTGGAGTTGCGGCAGCAGCCCTGATCCTGTTGAGCCTGATCGGTGGATTTGTCACAACGTTGATTCAGGTCCGGACCGCCCGCAGCGAGCGGGCCCGGGCGGAAGCAATCAGCAGTTTCCTGGGGAGAACGCTGAATTCTTCCAACCCCGACCGGAACGCAACCAGCCAGCTTACCGTGAAAGACGTCCTGGACGACGCCTTGAAGCGGATGGCGGCGAAAGAGCTGTCGGATCAGCCGGAAGCAAAAGCGGAGCTGCAACGAATCCTCGGCGAAAGCTACTTCTCTCTCGGACACTACGACCTGGCGGAGCAGAACCTGGCCGCGGCTCTCGAGACCCAAACCCGCATTTTCGGCGAAGATGGAATCACAACGCTGCGCACCGCTGTCTCCATGGCGGCGCTGTGGGCGGGCATCAAAGGCGATTATGCGAAGGCCAGCCAATTCTATCTCGCGAAACTGCCCCGGCTGCGCGCGGAGCAAAAGAAAGGGACGATCAGTGCGGATTACCTCGTTTCGGCGCTGAATGGCTTCGCTCTCGTTCGCCGCGCGCAGGGCGACTCCAGGGAAGCTGAAAGCCTCTTACGCGAGTCATTGGACCTGCGCTCGGACGTATCGCCCGAACATCTGAACACTCTCAGCGTCGCCGAGGCCGTGCTGGCCCTGACTCTGGCGGACCAGGGAAAATTCGACGACGCGATAAGAATCGTGCGCAAAAAAATCGCGTCCATTCGCAGCAAGACCCAGGACGCAAGCCCTGAACTAGCGGCGAACCTCACTGGGCTCGGCAGTTTTCTCCTCGAAAACAATCAGGCCACGGAATCGCTCCAGGACCTGCGTGAGGCGGAAGGCATGTATCGGAAGCTCTACAGCGATGCAAGCCGGCCCTTGGGCGATAACCTCCGGCTCCAGGCGCAGGCGCTCTTGGGGCAAGATAACTCCGAGGCGGAATCGAGGATAAGTGACGCGTTGAAGATTTATCGAGCCGCCACCAGCCCGAAATTCATCAACTATGCGACGGCTTTGATGGTGCAGGGACAAATCTACAGCCAGACCGGCAGAACGGATGAAGCAGAGAAGACATTGCGTGAGGCGCTGCGAATCCGGACGGAAAATATGCCGGAGACCCATTTTTTACGAGCGGCGGCCAATGGCGCGCTCGGTGAGTTTCTGACCGCGCAAAAGCGTTTCTCCGAAGCCGAACCGCTTCTGCTGGCCAGCCACGAAAGCCTGAAGAACTCGCAGGCGCCAAACAGCCCGCGAACGAGACTCGCCCTCCTGCGTCTCGTGAATCTTTACGAAGCCTGGAACAAACCCGAGCAAGCTGCGCCTTACCGCGCCTTGCTAGAATCGAACCCGAAATCCTCCGTAAGCCGCGCGTCCCAGAGCGGGAAAGCCGAACACCTCGGAGTATTGCTCGTTCGTCAGGTTGTTGACTCGCGCGAAAACCGAGACGCACGAATTGATTTCGTACTCCGCTGCGAAATTCACGAAGGCGTAATCCTCGATGTCGAAGTTCGGTCCGCCGAAATTCAATTCCTCCCGCGCGTTGACGAATTTCGCTTCGACGGTCGTGCGTAGTTTCTTGCACCACAGATACGAAGCGGAAAAGTAAGCCTCATTTCGCGGCCTCCGTGGAAGCCGCGCTCCTTGCAATTGCGACACGTCAGCCGCTGAAGTTTTCTCCGCGTCGAGATAAGTGTAGCTCGCGCGAATCGTCAGATCAGCGACCGGTGTGACGCGTAAATCCGCCTCCACGCCTTGAGTCCGGGCCGCGCCCAAATTCAGCGTTTCGAACTGGCCATTAAAACCGATCACGTTCGATAGGTCATTGTGAAAATAGGTCAGGCCCATTACGACGCGTCCGCTCCAAAATCTTTGTTCGACCCCCGCGTCCCAGCCGAGATCGCGTTCCGGCTCGAGCCCGAAATTATTCCCGAAAATTTTGTCCTGACTGGTGGGCGGGCTGAATCCAGTCGCGACGCTCGCATGCAAATGCGTGTCGGTTTTCGCGATCAGATAACTGCCGGCAAACCGGTAGGTCCAGACATCGCCGAATTGATTGAAGTGATCGTAGCGCCCGCCAGCCACCAGATTCAATCCCTGGAACGGCGTGATGCTCGCTTTAAGGAACGCGGACGTTTCCACTGTGTGATCGCTGTTGAAGGTGGGCCGAAACAGGACAAAAGGCCGCCCCTGTCCCGCGTCGACATCGCTGTAGAACAATCCACTGGTCAGCGTCAGCCATGAAGCCGGCTTGAGATCGTTCTGGTAATCGATGGTGAGACGTTTGAAGAGCGCGCGGGTCGCGAAAACGAATCCATCTTCGTTCGGATCGTTCACCTGCCGCTCGTGATCGTAGCTCACGATCAATTTGTGTTCCCACCAATCGACCGGCTTGTAGTCGAGGTGCGGTGCGATGAGCCATTTCTCCGTCAGGAAATTGTCGCGCGGCTTGGGATTGAAGATCGAATTCGGATTTCCCGTGTCCGCGAGTGAGTAGAGAAATAGACTGCTGAAGCGTAACTGCTCGTTAGGCGACCAACCGATATTCGCGATCCGATTGCTCAGCCGGTACTGGTTGTTCGGACGCTCGTTGTCGGTATCGAGACGGCTGAGGCCGATTGAGTAATCGAACTTCTCGGCGGCGCCCGAGCTCGCGAACGTTTCGCGAAAGGTCGAAAAGGAACCAGCCTCGGCGCTGAATTCACCCGTCGGCGCGCCGGTCCCCCGTATGGTGAAAATCTGGACGACGCCAGCGAGGGCGCGCGGGCCATACAAGGTGCTTTGCGGGCCCCGGACCACTTCGATTCGATCGATATTATCCGTCGTCAGGTCGGCGAAATTGAAAAGGCCGGCCAAACCCTGGTTGATCGGAATCCCGTCGAGCAATACCTGAGTGTGTTCGCTGCGAAGCCCGCGCGTGAAGAGCGACGTGAGCTGGCCGGGTGTGCCGGTCTGGACAATGGATAAGCCGGGAACTTCCCGTAATGCATCCGCTACGCGGCGGGTCTGCTTGACTTCCAAATCGTGCGCGGTGATGACGCTAATACTCGCTGGAGATTCTTCCTCGGGCGTTTCGATTCGCGTGGCGCTGACGACGATTCTTTCTGATTCCGATTCGGACGCCGGCGTTACCGC
>JBEEHO010000224.1:0-5542 GCA_041167425.1 Verrucomicrobiota bacterium
GACGGCGAGGGACCCCCAGTCGATCCTAAGTCACACTCATCAGCTTCGCAGGTTCGGGGGCGAACGCCTCGTGGCTCGCGAAAGCGGTCTTCGTTATCCTTCTCTTGCGACTGAGGGGTCCCTCCCCGTCTGCGCGGGTCGGGATGACATGCAAGAAATGCGCGTCAGCTTCGTCGGATTTTTCGCTGGAGGCGGTGAAGGGTGATGCCCCGGAGATGTTTGCGGACAGCCGCCTCAGCGCCGTCGGCGATAAGGGCCATGACGGTTTTGATGTTGCAACTGACGAAGCAATGGCGCGCGGCCTTGCGTTCGTTCAGCGCGAGAACGGGGCGCGGATCAACGGCGTCGTAAATTTGGAGAAGAGTGATGCGACGCGGATCCCGCGCTAATTGCGCCCCGCCATTTTTCCCAGCCTGAGTTTCGATGAGGCCCGCCGCGCGCAACACCAGAAGAAGACGGCGGACCACGACGGGATTGGTGTTGACGCTGCGGGCCAGCGTTCGGGAGTCGACCACGCGGCGGGTCACAGCGAGCACGGTCAGAATATGGACGGCAAAACTAAATTGCTGGTTGACCATTTGGAAAACTGTAATTGTGTTTATTACACTTAAACAAACCGCAGGCAGTCAATCAGGAAAACATCACAATGAATAAAATCGCACTCATCACTGGCGCCAACAAAGGCATCGGGCTCGAAACCGCGCGGCAGCTCGGCCGCAAAAAAATCACCATCCTGGTGGGAGCGCGCGATCTGGCCAAAGGGAAGAAAGCCGCGGAGGAATTGAAGAAGGAGGGAATCGACGCGCGCGCGCTCGAGATCGACGTGTCGAAAGCGGAAAGCATCCAGCGCGCGGCGGCGGAGGTGGGAAAAGAGTTCGGTCATCTCGATATACTCATCAACAACGCGGGGATGATGGAGGATGACATGAGCAAGGGAACGAGCGGACAGTCGCTCGAGCTCTGGCGGCGGACGTTCGAGACGAATCTCTTTGGCGTGATCGCGACGACGCAGGCGTTCCTGCCGTTGCTGCACAAGAGCGAGGCGGGCAGGATCGTGAATCTCTCGAGCATTCTGGGCTCGATCACTTATCACGCGACGCCAGGGTCGCCGGTCTACGACTTTATCGCGCCAGCATACAACGTTTCGAAATCGGCCCTGAACGCGTTCACCGTCCATCTCGCCTACGAGTTGAAGGATTCGAAGGTAAAGGTGAACTCGGCGCATCCGGGGTGGGTGAAGACGGATTTGGGCGGCGCAGGCGCCACCATGGAAATCGAGGACGGAGCGAAGACCAGCGTGGAGCTGGCCACGCTGGGGGCGGATGGGCCGAACGGCGCGTTTCTGCACATGGGGGAAACGATCCCGTGGTGACGTTGTCTCAAGTCAGCGACGAAACGGCCACGGCGCCGGAGCCACCGCGCGGCGAAAGTTTCGCGCCGGACTCAGCGGCAGGCGACGACGAGTTGCTCGACAGCTACTCGCGCACGATCGCAGCGGCGGCCAGTCGCGTCGCGCCGAGCGTGGTGAACATCCGTGTGGTGAGTGGGGCCCGCGGGCCGGGGAACGGCTCGGGGTTCATCATCGCGCGGGATGGTTTCATTTTGACGAACAGTCACGTGGTGCACGGCGCTCGCGAAGTGGAGGTGACATTGCAAGACGCGCGGATTTGTCACGCGCAGATCATTGGGACCGATCCGCACACAGACCTGGCGGTGATCCGAATCGACGCGCCGGGATTGGAGCACGTGCGTTTTTCGCAGGCGGCGACATTGCGCGTGGGACAAATCGCGATCGCGCTCGGAAGCCCGTACGGTTTTCAACAAACGGTGACCGCGGGTGTGGTGAGCGCGCTCGGGCGTGCGATGCGCGCGGATTCCGGGCGGCTGATGGACGACATCATTCAGACGGACGCGGCGCTCAATCCCGGGAACTCAGGCGGTCCATTAATCAATAGCGCGGGTGAAGTGATCGGCGTGAACACCGCGGTAATTCTGCCGGCGCAGGGGATTTGTTTCGCGATTGGGAGCAAGACGGCGCATTTGGTGGCGGGCTGGCTGATTCGCGACGGGCGCATTCGCCGGAGCTCGATCGGCGTGGCCGGCCAAAACGTGCCGCTGCATCCGCGCGTGGTGCGATTTCACAAACTGGCGGTTTCGCACGGCGTGCTGGTGGCCGAAGTCGAAGCCAGCAGTCCGGCGGCAGTGGCCGGCGTGCGCAAGGGCGACACGATCGTGGGATTCAAGGGCAACCCGGTGGCGACGATCGACGATCTGCACAAGCGCCTGGTTGCATCGGAGATCGGCGTGGCATCGCCGGTCATGTTGCTGCGGGGCACCGAGAAGCTGTTTTTTATGGTGACGCCGCGGGAGTTGGCGAACTAGACAGTGACGCCGCGGGGGCTGGCGAACTAGACGGTGACGGTGCGGGAGCTGGCGAACTGGATGGGGACGCCGTGGGAACTGGTGAACTAGAATTCTCCAGCACCTCGTCCCACTTTGCCTTGTCTTTGAGCATGATCTCGCGCAGCAACCGAATCGGGAGCATCCCGTGATTGAGCAGTTCGTCGTGGAATTTTTTCAGCGAAAAATTCGCGCCTTCCTGTTCCTGAAAATCCTTGCGCAGCTTGAGAATCTGAAGCTTGCCTAACGTGTAGTTCAGATAGCCGACATCGAACGTGCCCCTCATCGCCTCGGCCCGGGCCGGCTTCTCTTCGTAGTAACAATTCTCCTGGAAGAATTTCGTCGCCTCTTCCACCGACATTCCTGTCGTATGCATTTTAACCGAAACGCTCAGCCGGCACAGACGCACCATCGCCGCTTGCGCCTGCGCCATTCGATATTTTGCGGCGCGCTTGACCTCTTCTTCCGATGGATTCTGACCGCCGGCGGCGCCAAAGCCTTCGTCGATCATCATCTTCTCGCAATAGTGCGCCCAACCCTCCACGTAGGAAGTCGTCCCGAAAATCTTTTCCGCTCGCGTCGCCTTGGAAGCGTTGAGATGGAGGTGCTGGACGTAATGCCCGGGGTAGGTCTCATGAAGGGCAATGAGGTCCGCGAAGTAAGTGTTGAACGAAGTCAGCCACGCGTTTTTTTGCTCCTCGGGCCAGTCGTTCTCTGGCGGTGTGACGTAGAAATAAGCTTCGTTAGCGCGTTTCTCGAATGGCCCGGGCGTATCCATGGACGCGAAACTGGTGGCGCGCCGATATTGCGGCGTTTCCTTCACTTGCGCGCGGACCTCCGACGGGATCGTCACCAGTTTATGGTCGACCACGAACTTGCGAATCGTATCGAGCCTCTTGGTGATCTCCGGAATCAAGTTCTCCGCGGTCGGATGTTCGGTCTGGATTTGCTTGAAGACTTCCAGCGGAGTTTTGTCCGGATCGATCTTTTTCGCGGCTTCGGCGAACACCTCCTGCTCGTGTTTTAACTCGGAGAGGCCGAGCTCGAGAATTTTCGCAGGCGCGAGATCCACCAGCTCCACGCCCGCCAGCAACGCGTGATACTTTTCTTCGCCGATCGCGAATGGAGCTGTGGCCTTCGGCAGTTTTTCCTTTTCCAGCCAGGCCGCATAATCCGAAAGCGCGGTCGCTGCCCGGCGGTTGGATTGCAGGAGCGTCGCGCGCAGACTCTCGTCTTTCAGGTCGCTCACCGCCTCGACCAGGTTCTTCTTTAGAAACTCCGCGGCACCGCGCGCGTTCTGAATGGCCAGCTCGACGTACGGCTTTGGCAGGACATCGGCCAGATTCGTTTTCGCCGCGATCATGATGTTCGGCGCCTGGTTTTCCACCACGATGATGCTCCGGACCCGGTCCTCGATCGGCGCATACTTGCGCTTCACATAAACGTTTACGTCCAGCGCGCTCGCGTAGGTCATCGGGTTCTGCTCGTAAATGGACATGTCCTGCGCGAGGAAGAGTTCCTTCCTGATCGCGGTCTGGAGCAGGCGAAGATCGATCGCGGCCCGCGGCCCGAGCCTGGCCACATCAAATTTTTTTAGCCGCTCATCGAAACGTTTCAGCCGCGCCAGCTCCGCATCGATCGCGAGCCGGGTGTATTCGCTGATCCGGCCGTCGTATTCGTGAAAGCCGAGGTCGGTCGCGTGGAGGGGCCGGGCCGCGAGATAACCGCGAATGAATTCATCCGCGACGGTGTCCAGCTCGACGTCCGGCTTCATCGCCGGAGTCGGTTTCGGCGTCGGTGAGGGTTTCGGTGTCGCTGATGGCTTTGGCGTCGGAGAAGGTTTCGGGGAAGCCGAAGCCGCGTTTTTTTTCGAGGGAGTTGGGGTCGGCTTGGGCGATGGAGTCGGCGTCGGCGCAGCTACCACGCTCGAAAGCGGCACGCAGAGCGCGAGGATAAAAACAAACGAGCGTACTTTCATGGACAGAAGGGGCCGATTTCCTGCGGCGGAGCTTAGCCGACGCTTTGCGCGTTGCCAAAAATTTCCGCATGGACGATCATCGTCGCGGCCAAACAACTGGATTTCCCATGAAACGCCGCCTTTTGCTCAGCACCTTCGCGTGTCTCGTTCTCTTCAATGTTCTCCTCGGAGTTCGCTTCTATTCGGCCCACGCCGCGCCCGATGACGACAGCGGTTACGCGCAGATTTCCGTCTTTGCGAAAGCAGTCCAGCTGCTCCGGCAGGATTATGTCGATGGCAACAAGACGAGTTACCACGATCTCATTTACGCCGCGATGAAGGGCATGCTCGCCTCTCTCGATCCGCACAGCCAGTTCATGGAGCCTAACGACTTCAAGGACATGCAGGACGACACCCGCAGCCGCTTCAATGGCCTCGGCATCGAAGTTTCCGTGAAGGGCGGATTGCTGACCGTGATCACCGCGATGGAGGATACTCCGGCGGCCAAGGCGGGGATGCTCTCCGGCGATCAGATTTTGCGGATCAACGGCACCTCGACCGAGAAAATGGAACTGCAGGACGCGGTCAATGTTCTCCGCGGGAATGCCGGACAAAAAGTGACGCTGACCATTCTTCGACCGTCGACGAAGGAGATCAAGGATTTCGCGCTCGAGCGCACGGAGATAAAAGTGCAGAGCGTCAAGGGGACCAAATTGCTCGATGCCGATCTGAGCGGCCCGTTCAAGATCGGTTATGTCCGCCTGATTCAATTCAATGAACCGACCGCCGAGGAACTGGCGAAGGCGCTCGACGAGCTGCAAAAAAAAGGCATGCAGGCGCTGGTGCTCGATCTTCGGAACAACCCGGGCGGACTGTTGAATGTCGCGGTGGATGTTTGCGCGCAGTTTTTGCCGCCGAACACGAAGGTTGTTTCGACGCAGGGCCGCGTGGCTTCGCAGCAGCACGATTATTCGACCTCGGGCGCCACCAGGGAACGGCCGCGTTTTCCTCTCGCCGTCCTGGTTAACGAAGGCAGCGCCAGTGGTTCTGAGATCGTGGCCGGCGCGCTGAAGGACCTGCATCGCGCCGTGCTCGTGGGTGAAACTACTTTTGGGAAAGGTTCCGTTCAGAATGTGGTGCAGTTGCCGGACGGGTCGGCCTTGCGGTTCACCACGGCGAAATATT
>JBEEHO010000225.1:0-3414 GCA_041167425.1 Verrucomicrobiota bacterium
AATACATTTCGCACATCCGCAGCGAAGGAAACCAGCTCATCGAAGCAATCGAGGAGCTGATCGGGATCAGCCGCGCCGCCGGAATCCCGGCGGAGATTTATCACCTCAAAGCCGCCGGCGAAAAGAACTGGCCGAAGATCGAGCTGGTCCTGGCCCGGATCGAGGCCGCGCGGAAGGAAGGTCTCAAAATTACAGCGGACATGTACGTCTATCCGGCGGCTGGCACGGGCCTGGAGGCGACTCTGCCGCCATGGGTCCTGGATGGCGGTTACGATGCGCTCTACCAACGCCTGCAGGATCCCGCGACGCGCGAAAAAATTGCGGCGGAAGTGCGGGCGCCGACGAGCGCATGGGAGAACTTGTATCTCGCGGCCGGTTCTCCCGAGCGGATTCTTCTCGTTGGGTTCAAGTCGGAAAAACTGAAATCGCTTACGGGCAAATCGCTGGCGGAAGTGGCGCGGTCGCGCGGAAAGGACCCGATCGAAACCATCATGGACCTGATCCTGGAAGATCGATCGCGGATCGATTCGATCTACTTCCTGATGTCGGAAGAGAACATCAGAAAGGAAATCGCGAAGCCATGGGTTTCGTTCGGTTCGGACGAAGCGTCCCAGGCGCCGGAGGGTGTGTTTCTAAAATCCAATCCGCATCCGCGCGCCTACGGAAATTTTTCGCGTGTGCTCGGCCGTTACGTGCGCGAGGAAAAAATAATTTCGCTGGCGGAAGCCGCGAAGAGATTGAGCGGGCTGCCCGCGACAAACCTCGGCCTGGATCATCGCGGCTTTATCCAGGAAGGAATGTTCGCCGACGTGGTTGTTTTCGATCCGGCAACTATTGCCGACCGCGCGACCTTCGAAAAACCGCATCAATATGCAACCGGCATGAAGCACGTTTTCGTGAACGGCGTGCAGGTTCTGAAAGACGGAGAGCACACCGGCAACAAGCCAGGCCGCGCACTGTGGGGGCCGGGGAAAGTGCGATAACGGGGAGGGCCCGTTTCGGTCTGTTGGGGCGAAGCAGTTGTCATCCCGAGCCGCGCAGACGGCGTGGGACCTCACAGTCGGTCTGAATTCACACTGAACACGCTTCGCGTGTTCGAGCGCATCGCTTCGTGGATCGCGAAAGCGTTTGGAGCGTGGATTTCCCCGCGACTGCGAGGTCCCTCGCCGTCTGCGCGGCTCGGGATGACGGCGCAGCGCGTTGCGCCAGTCAGCGCTCTTTCGCGTCTGCCCGGGATTCGATTTGATCCAGGCTGGGGTCGTTTTGCCTGATCCATTGCTGGATCGCATTGACCTCGGCCGGATCCACCGCAGTACTTCGGGACTCCTCCGGCTTCTTCTTGAATTTCCAGTGCCGGCCATGGCGATACAGCGCGTAATAAAACGTCTTCGCTTCGACCGCGCCCACGCCGCTGCAGCGCATCGCGTCATAAAACATCCGGTCCACTTGCTGCCAGGGGCGCGATTTCTGATCGTAGGCGACGTCATGGAGCACGGACGCATTCCGGTATTTCCCTTCGAAGGGTCCGCCGAAAAACGACCAGAGCACGCGGGGAAGTGAAGCGCCATCCACCTCGGAGCCGGCGGGCGCGATCCAGACCACACCCTTCGGATCGGTGTAACGCAGTTCGTTCAATAATGTCATCGTCCTGCCGTCGGCTTCCCAGCGAGTGTCGATCGGCCCGCTGAAATATCCCCACGTGCTGGTTGGTTTGACGTGTTCCGGCGGCATGGATTTCTTCCTCCCAAAGACGCAGGAGGAAAGCATGACGGCGACGATGAGAACGAGAACGACTCTCACAAGCACTCGTTAGGTTGCGGAGGGAACAAGGGCTTTCTCTCGCTTCTCGCGCGAGGATCGCGGCGCGGGTGAAGAAGGAGGCGACATCGCAGGACGGCGAAAGCCCTTGAGATAAAAGAGCATGAAGATGCCGGAAACAATGAGAAGCGAGCCGATCCATTTCAGCAGCCAGCCCGGATCGCGCAAAATCTGAATTGTGCTTTGCCCGAGGTTTTCCGGATTCCAGGAAGCCTGTGACATTTTGTAGGTGAGTCCGGTCCAGGTGCGCCACCATTCGCCGGGATAACTGAACGGATTATTCATCCAGCACTGGCCCGTGGCCGTCTGACCTTCCAGGCTCGTGACGCGCACGGTGCTCTTGAATCCCGCAGGACTGTCGTTGCCTTCGTTTCGTTGCACCTCAAATTCCACCAGCTCCAACGCAACCGGCAAGGGAATCTGTTTCCAGCCGTATGCGATCTGCACATCCGCGGGGGAAGCCGGCACGCTCACCTGCCAGCCGGCGGGAATCCATTGCTCGGAAATTTCGGCGCCTTGCTGGAGGCGAATCCGGACGCCGTCGGGCAACTCGGCCGTCGCCGTGGCATTCGCGACGGGACTAAAATCCATCCACTCCTGCGCGTGCGGCATCGTGCGGTCGAGCGTCAATTGCCAGTCGGCCCAGCCAGTGACGAGCGGCGTATTCGGCTCGAGCTTGCCGGTGGAACCGCCCAATTTTCGTGAGGCGAGATCGTAGGTCACGCTGCCGTCATCGGCGATGAAGAGCGTGAGATGATTGGGCGGAGTCGTGCCCGCGGCCGGCATCTCGGGCGCGACGCCGGGAGTATTGCCATGAGCATTGGGCGCGGCGGAAACGGGAACAGCCTTCCCGCGCAGCGTCACCACCACGGCGGGATTATTCGGCTGCTCGCTCAGCGAGCTGGGTTTGCCATTATCGATTCGAAAATCCGGCCAGTAATTATCGATTCGCAACGTGAACGGACTGCCGTCCATCGGCGTGTCCTTGCCCAGATTTTGCGCGACGTCGAAGGTCCACTTCTTCTCCGCTAGGGTAACAGCGATGCTGCCTTTGTTGCCGTTCTGGGGCTGGAGCAACTGCACTTTCGCGCCGCTGTTTCCGCCTTTCGCAGCCTTCGCGATCTGCTCCTCAGGCGCCTTCGCAAAAGCGAAAATCGTTTCCTCGATTTCCACTTCAGCGGTGCTCGTTGTCTCAGCGGGCCCGGTGGGTGACGCGTTTGCCGGCGCCGTGCCGCGTTTCAACTCGATGGTGGCCAGGCCCATGTTGAATGAGTCGTGCTGGTGATCGTCGGCCAGAAGCCAGCTCTCGAGACGCTGGTTCATCATCGCGGTCGCGATCGTGAAATGAAGCGCGGGCGCGCCTCCTTCGGTGAGCGGCTTCGGGTTGAGCTTGCCCTCGAGGGCCGGCGCATATTCCACGATGCTCAGGCGCGCGCCTCCGGCGAGCACCCCGAGGTCCCACGGTGTGGGCGGCGTGGGCGGGCGATGAACAAACTCGGCCGGATAGCCTGTGACGATGCCGTCCGTCGCGCGCAGACGAAGCTGTTGTGGTGCGACCAGCAGTCGATGGCGCGGCGGTTCGGCCTTCTTAGGCGG
>JBEEHO010000226.1:0-8707 GCA_041167425.1 Verrucomicrobiota bacterium
AACGCGAGCAGAACAAAAACGAGAACGTCTCTCAACAGCTGTGGTTGCGCTTTCATCACTGTTAAATGCGAAAGCAAAGGATTAGTTCCAAAGTATTTCTTGTCTCACGCTGCAACTAGTCACGGCACCCAGCGTAAATCTTCCGATTGCTAACTTGTCACTTGTCACTTCTCACTGGTTCCGTCTCACCGCCCACGCGATAAAAGTAGGAACGATCCTCGATCAGGATGCAGCCCGAGCGTTTCGCAAACTCCACGTTCTGCTTCGCCTCGGGATCTGCGACTAGCTTCTTCCGGTATTCCTCATAAGCCGCAAGGCTTTCGAACCCGATCAGCGTCATCGCGATATTATCCGCGCCGCCATAACCCTTTTTCGGAAGAAAATATCCAAGCGCCTCGCCCCCGCAGCGCCGGATAATCCCACCTTCCATCCAGCGCCGGGAGTAGGTTTCAAAATCAGCGACCTTCTGCGGATCAATCGTGTAGCGAATGCAATGGTAAACCATAAGGCAGGTTACCGAAGATTTTCGCGCAGTCGATTCGCTTGCGCTCTTGCCGAAGGCCCTTGATTCGGGCACTCTTCGGCGATGACGAAACTTGTTCTCCTCGCCGCCTGCCTTGCTTTGCCAGCGTCTCTCTTCGCCGAGGGCGGATTGCCTAACCAGCCTTACATCTACGTCGAGGGCAAGGCTGAGATCGAGAAGCCTGCCGACATGGTCACGCTGCGTTTTGATTTGGTCGCGCGCAACCTCGATCAACCCAAGGCTAATCAGGAAGTCCAGGCGAAAGCGAACAAGATCTTCGCGTTGCTCAAGGAGCGGAAAATCGCGGAAATCGATGTGATTGCGGCCGACCTCAAATCGGAGCCGCTGTATTCGAAAGAGGAAGAATCCAGTCGAAAGCAGATCAAAGTCGTCGGCTATAAAGTAACGCGATCCTTTTCAGTTAAAGTCCGAGAGATGACAGCGTTCGCCAAACTCGTGGATGAACTGCTCGCTTTCGGCGGCACGGAGTTCTCCGGAATCGATCCAAGCCTCACCAAAGAGAAAGAAGTCGTGGACGAGATTTTTGAAAAGGCTTTGGCGAACGCGCGAGAACAAGCCGAGAAGACGCTTAAAACAATGGGCATGAGGGTAGATTCTATCTTTGCCGTTTCTCCCGTATCTTTTCCGGACATTCAATCGCGGATCTTCGGCTCGTCGAACACGGAAAGGGTCATCGTGACCGGTTCATATATACCAACAGGCGGAAACCTGGAACCTTCGGAATACCGGCTCGCACCGGTAAAGGTTAGCCAGAGCATCCACGTCATCTACCTTATCTCGCCGGCAAAATAGCCCCTTCGCCAACCGTCGGGACGATTTTCCAGTACGTTGGATTCCTTCCGTGGCGCGTCGGAATCCTCCCCGCGCACGCCGGGAAGCTTCCGTGGTGCGTCCGGGACCATCCTTCGCCGTGTCCGGGACTTCCCATCGCACGCTGAGAACATTCCACCGCACGCCGGGACCCTTCCGACGCACTTCGCCCGCCGTTCCTGCGCACGCTGGGAACGTCCCAACGCGCGGGGGAAAGGTCCCAGCACGCCGAGGAATCATCCCCACGCACGTTGGAAGGGGTCCAACGTACCCCGGAAGCGTCCCACCACGCGGAATTTGCCCATCAAAGTCCCCTCCCAGGCATGCCGGGCGCGATCTCAGGGCTCCCATCCGCGTGCTCGAGATGATTCGTTAAGTAGCAATCCACCCGGTTCGGGTGCCGACACTCACCATTCGCGCTATCATCCACGGTCGCCACCACAGGCTCAGACCGTTCGGCGTTTCTGTCGGTTCTGGACTTACGGGCTCTCGCCGGATTTCTGTCGAGATTGCTGCATCATGCGGCGCAGCGCTTCGATGCCTGCCTTTTCCGCGGCGAGATGCCGGTCCTGAAACTTCGCCAGCGCTGCGTACTGTTCCTCGTTTAGAACCGAGCCGGCTCGACCGAGAATGCGCCGATTGAGGTCGGCTTCGGCTTCGTAATATCGCTGCGCATTATCGCCCTCCAAGGCTTTCCGCATATCTCCCTTCTCAGTTCGCGGCCAGCCTGTGAATCTCGGCATGAATCGTCCCACGTTCATTTCTTCTTCGAATCTTCGATGCCGAGCGAGCGAAGTAATGCGGGCGTCATCTCGAAGATTTTGTCGCCAACAAAAATCCAGACTTTGGCGTTATCATTTACCATCCCAACCGAGACGATGACTTTGTCGTGCAGACTGGTATAAACGCAGGTCTCCAGCGGCCGGTTACTCACGATCTGAGACATGGAGACAGTCAGCGGCTTTTGTCCTTCCAACCCTTTCGGCGGCTTCGGCGCTGGCAACAAGGTGCGGGCCATGGCGTCTACGCGCTCGGCTTTGCCGCCGTCGGCGGAAACCGTGACGCGAAAGTTGCCGCCCAGCACAACCTCGCCGGGCTTGGTCGGCATCGGTACCGCGTAAACGAGGAAGCGACCGCCGTCGGGATCGTCGATGACAAGGAAGTCGTAGCGGATTTTGAAGAGCCGGCTTTTAACGGCGTCGATCCCGGTTTGTCTCGCCCGCTTTCGGACATCGTTGGTCGCGCCTTTGTCGGGGCGTTGACTGACGCGGTTCATCTCGCGGCCAAGCTGAGCGGTCGTCTTCAGGTCGAACTCGCGAATCTCGGCCGCCGCAGCGCCGTTGACGCAGAGGAATAGAAGAAGGGTTGCTATGCGGACGATCATTTTTTCTTTGGCTTTGACTCGGTCGCATCAATTTCGGCCTTGGTGAGTTTGTGAATCTTGCCGTTGGCGAGGGTCCAGGAAGCGCCGTCCTTTGTAACAAGGGCAACAGGAATGCGATAAACGTGACTGGTGTAGAGCCACGTCTCCGCCGGGAGATTGCTGGAGTTCTGTGAGCTGACGATTGCGGCAAGCTCCTTGCCTTTCTCCAGCTTTTGTTGGATGAACGCTGAGAGTAAGTCGATCCTCTCCACGGTGCCGCCGTCCGCCGAGACCGTGACCCGGTAGTGGCCTCCGGTCTGGGTGACCCGCCTGGTGTCGGCCAGGGCCAGGGCGTAAACGAGAAAGCCGCTGCCATCCGGGTCATTCAGGACAACGGCATCGTAGGGAGTGTCGAAGAGCCTGCCTTTCAAGGCCGTCTTGGCGGTCTGCATCGCTCGCTTCCGGACTGCATCTGTGGCTCCACGGTCAGCGCGTTGGCTCGCCCGCACCAACTCGTTACCGAGTCGCTCCAAAGTGGCGAGACTAAACTCTCGGATTTGGCCGGCGAACACCGGGGCCGCGGATAACAGAATCGTCGCGATGAGGGGAAGCAAACGCACCCACAAGGCTTAGCAGGTTTGCGGAGAAGCTCTCCAGTCTTTTTTTTTACGCGCGTTCACTGAGGAAATCCGACAACCTCCATGGTGACGAAAAGTTCGTTTCGGCGAGACGCCGAAAGTCCGAGCCGGACTGGCGCTAACACGCGAGACGGGCGCGCTACCCAGATTTGTGGCCACCGCGACCGCCGCTACAGCAAACTGAGTTAAGGCCGGACGTGGTGAAGTGAGTTAATGATCTTGGCAAATTCGGCGAGGGTGATGCCGGTGGCGGAGAAGCCGTGGTACCGGCCTAGGTTCGGATGAGCTTGCGGGGCTTTCGCTTTTTCGGACTTCATGTTCGCGTCCTCGGCCCAGTTCGATTTGATCTCAACTTTCCGGCCGGCTTTCCCCTGCCCTTTCGGTGTGTAGATCAAATACATCGGGCCGAAGGGTGATGGGATCTCCGCGTCCTCGCTGTCTTCAGTTCCCATGAGGTTGCGATCGCCGATTCCTTCCCGCGCGGAATTTATGGTGAAGGTAGCCGGAGTGCCAGTGCGGCTCGGACTGTTGGAGTATTCGAGATCGTAAAGGGGGAAGCGGCCGACTCTGCCTTCGTCGGGGCCCGGCTCATCGTAGGTTATCGTTACGCTCTTTAACCGGAAACCTTTCGGCAGGTACGAGGGAACGAAGCAGATGATCTCGAGCTTCTTTAGATCATCGAGGGTTGCGCGCGGATTGATGCATGGCGCTGTTTGCGGGAAGAGGAGGACGACGGAGAACGCGAGGATTGGTAACAGGAGACGTCGCATGCGGTATGATCGGATCAGATGCCTGGGGATTGGGCAAGCCCTGGTGCAGTCGCATGCAACATCTCGACGGCACGGCCCACAGGGCCGTGGCCACAACCTAAGCGAGACGAATTGGGGATGGACGGAAGCGCATCCCTACAGGCATCACGCGGGTCGGTAATTCTTGCCGATTCCGCTGCTAAGGGGGCGTGCTGGTGAAAAATTTCGCGAACTCTTCGGCGATACCCGGAGTTTTAAACACAAGCACGACAAAGACGTTCTTACCGTCCGCCCACCTTACTTCCTCGGCCTTCGGATATCGTGGCAGGCTCTGCATCACCAGCAGCTCCGTTCCGCTAGCGAGGCGAGGCCGCCGCACAATCTTCAACCTCAGCAAGTCCGAGGCGGGTCCTGCTTTCTTATCTGGGGTGGTCGCTTGTTCGATGAGATAGCCGAGTGCCTTAGTAGCATCCGCCGGGGAAGCGAATTGCTTCACACCTGTCGTGATCTCCTCGCCGCCTGGTCCAGTGTAGGTGGCGTTGACATCCATAAATGGCGCCAAGGGGCGAATTCCCAGCCCGGGGACTTCCACCACGTCTCCAGTACGCCGATACCATCCGAGAAAAAATTCCGGCTCTTTCCGGGTAAACCTTCCCACCTTCTCGGGGAAAACTGTCGGACCTGTGTAGGTCTCCGGCCAAAGAGCAGGTTCAAAGCAAAACAGCGCTGCGGCCGCCAGCAGGGCACAGCGCACTCCGCTCTGCTTTATCCTAAGCCGGGATCGCGGGCTGACCGATAACAAATGAGGTTGCATGCGGCATCTACCCATTTTTGTCGCCGGTGGGTCAATGGTATTATGCCGTCGGCCAACCTCGATTCGTCTCTTGCGAGTCGTAAGTGGGTAAGAGCTAAACCCCTGAATCAGATTTTGAAGAATCGCGGAGGGTCTTTCGCTCATGACGGCTCGAGCGAGTCTCGCCCTACCAGGTCAGACTTTGGCGTAAACTTCCGCACCCTTCTCCAGAAACTCTTTTCCCTTTTCCTCCATCCCTGATTTAAGAGCTTCTGCTTCAGCCAATCCCTGCTCGGCCGCGTATTTTCTAACGTCCTCAGTTATTTTCATGGAACAGAAGTGCGGGCCGCACATGGAACAGAAGTGCGCGGTCTTGGCGCCTTCTTGCGGCAAGGTCTCGTCGTGGAACTCGCGGGCAGTCTCGGGGTCTAACGAGAGATTGAACTGATCTTCCCAGCGAAATTCGAAACGGGCCTTGCTGACGGCATTGTCGCGGTATTGGGCGCCGGGATGGCCTTTCGCCAAATCGGCGGCGTGGGCGGCGATCTTGTAGGCGATGACACCGTCCTTCACGTCTTTCTTATTCGGCAAACCCAGATGTTCTTTCGGGGTGACGTAACAAAGCATGGCGCAGCCGTACCAGCCGATCATGGCCGCGCCGATAGCGCTGGTGATGTGATCGTAGCCCGGCGCGATGTCGGTGGTGAGCGGGCCGAGGGTGTAGAAGGGCGCTTCGTCGCACCACTCGAGTTGTTTCTCCATGTTCTCCTTGATCATGTGCATGGGGATGTGGCCGGGGCCTTCGTTCATCACTTGCACGTGCTGTTTCCAGGCGCGCTGGGTCAGCTCGCCCTGCGTGAAGAGCTCGGCAAACTGCGCTTCATCATTCGCATCGGCAATGGAGCCGGGCCGCAAGCCGTCGCCGATGGAAAAGCTTACGTCGTAAGCGGCCATGATCTCGCAAATTTCGTCCCACTTCGTGTAGAGAAAACTTTCCTGGTGATGCGACAGACACCACTTCGCCATGATCGAACCGCCACGCGAGACGATCCCAGTGGCGCGCCGCGCGGTCATGGGGATGTAACGCAGAAGCACACCGGCATGGACCGTAAAATAGTCGACACCCTGTTCTGCCTGTTCGATTAACGTGTCGCGATAAATTTCCCAAGTCAGCTCTTCCGCGCGGCCGCCGACTTTTTCGAGCGCCTGATAAATCGGCACGGTGCCGATCGGCACGGGCGAGTTCCGGATGATCCATTCGCGAGTAGCGTGGATGTTTTTGCCGGTGGAAAGATCCATCACGGTATCGGCGCCCCATTTGGTGGCCCAACGCATCTTCTCCACTTCTTCCTCGATCGAGGAGGCGACGGCGCTGTTGCCGATATTCGCGTTGATCTTGACGAGGAAATTGCGGCCGATGATCATCGGCTCGAGCTCGGGATGGTTGATGTTCGCCGGGATAATGGCGCGGCCACGGGCAACTTCGGACCGCACGAACTCGGGCGTAATTTCTTTGGGAATCGCGGCACCGAAGGAATGGCCGGCGTGTTGGTGGCCCAAGTCATTTCGGATTTCGGATTTCGGATTTCCGATTTTTCCACATTCCCGAATGGCGATGAATTCCATCTCGGGCGTGATGATGCCCTGACGCGCATAATAAAGCTGCGTGACGGCGCTGCCGTTCTTCGCGCGCAAAGGCCGGCGAGATTTCAGGTCGAAGATTTCAGAGTGCCGAATGCGATCGTGGCCATTGCTGCCCTCGGAGTTGGGCGTTGGACCGTGGACGTTAGACCTTGGACGTTTCGCCGCGGATTCCGCGGCGTGTCTTTCCGAAAGATAGCCGTTGTCCTGCGGACGAAGGGTTCGTCCTTCGATCTCTTCGACATCGCCGCGGTCGCGAATCCATCTGGTGCGCAACGCAGGCAGGCCTCGCGTCACGTCGACCTGTTGATCTGCGTCGCCCCATGGACCGCTGGTGTCGTAGACGCGAACCGGTTCGTTCACTTCGATTTCGCCGCTCATCGTTTTTGTGGGAGCGAGCGAGATTTCGCGGAAGGGCACGCGCAGATCGGGATGCAGTTGTCCTGGAGCGTAGACCTTGCGGCTGTTCGGCAAAGAAGAGGAGTTCTCCGCAGATTGCGCAGATTCACGCAGATTATTCCCGTTGGAGTTCGGTAATTCGCTCATAAGAGATGGATCAATCTGGAAGCCAGGAAGCCATGAGGGGATGAATCAGGAAGGCAGGAACGGACGAAGGTTTCTGAGTCCTGAATCTTTTTTCCCGGGTTCCTGGTTTCCTGATTCGTTTTTTCTGAGTCATAAAACAAAAAGCCATGCCCGGGAGAAACGCATGGCTGAACTTCTGCCAGTCTGGTCTCAGACCGCCAGTCCTGCTCGGACTCCTCGCTCCCTTCGGCGGAATTACCCGCATCAGGTTCAAGGGGTTCGTCTAGGACGTCTCAGCCATCTCGGCTCCCCCGCAACGAAGAAAGGATAAGGAGAAAGGACAAAGTAGAAAGGAGAAAGTGGAACACTTGCAAGCGCGCGAGTGACCAAAGCAGAACGAAGCCGCTTGAAAGCCCAACGAAGTTCCGGGAACGAAGATCGCGAGCTGGGCCTAACTTCCGAGTTCTACGGTTCGCGATTCGGGTCGGGCGTTGCAGTGGCCGCGGGATTCGTGACCGGGATGACTTCGGGAGCGGGTGAATTGTCCAACCGCGCCGGAGGCGATGCGAGATCGACGACGGTAATTTCACCGGCGGCTTGCGCGCGATATTCGGCCACCAGCATCGGCCGCTGCTTTTTCTCCACGACGTTGCGATAGTTCTCAATCCCGACGCTGAGGGCTTCCGCGAATTTTGCGCGCCAGGCTGGATCGGCGACGCGTTTGCTGTCGCCGGTTTCGCTAAGGAACCCACCCTCAGCCAGGATCGCGGGGATTTTCGTCAGGCGCAGGACGGCGAAACGCGCCCGTTTTATCCCGCGATCAAATTCCGTGAGATGGCCGAGCATCGAATGGTAAACGGCGGTGGAAAGTTCGAAACTTTGGGCGTCGACCGGGCTCCCCGCCTGCATGTTGAGGAAGTGCAGGGCCAGCGCGTCGTCCGCGGTGGAAGGAGCGCCGCGAGGCGTGAGAGAAAAAATTTCGAAGCCAGTCGCTTCGCGGTTCGTGTCGGTTGCGTTGAAATGGAGGCTGACGAAAATGGAATCGCGCGTGGCGTTCGCGATCCGCGCGCGCATTTCGAGCGGGATGAAGACGTCGTTCTCGCGCGTCAGGACAACCTTGAAACCCCTGGCCTGGAGAAGCGGACGAAGCTTGCGGGCGACGTCGAGCGCATAATCCTTCTCGCTCCCAAACGCGCTCATCGCGCCCTTGTCGAAACCGCCGTGGCCGGGATCGAGCACGACGGTTTGGACCCTGCCCTGGTGCTGGAGCATTTGCGGACGCAGCTGCGGCTCGATCGTCTTGGCCAGATCGATTCGTGAGATGAGAAATTTTCCGTCCCTGGCGATAACCGGAAACGAGAGCCAATTGCGCACGCCGTTTACGATCGCCTCGCGGCTGTCGAGGGTGACTTGCAATTGGTTGCGGCCGTTGTTGAGGACGACGATTTTGCCGGTCGAATCCACGTTCCCCAGAAGCCCGTAAAATTTCGCGATGTTGTCGGCGCTCAAATAATCGCGCGGACCGACTTTGATGATTTGCCAATCCGGGCTCGGCGCAACGGAAGGCTCGGCGGCGGGAGTCGGCTTCGGGGAATGTTTCCGCGCCGGGGGCTTGGCGAAGGAGGTCCAGGCAAAGCCGAAAGA
>JBEEHO010000227.1:0-3687 GCA_041167425.1 Verrucomicrobiota bacterium
AACATGCGGTCGCAGTGACAGGCGTCGGCAGCGAGCTGGACAAATACGCGGAGAAAAATGGATGGCTGACGCGTTTCCCCATGCACGACTGGGTGGGCGGCCGCACTTCGATCATGAGCGCGGTCGGGCTGGTGCCGGCAGCGCTGGAGGGTTTCCACATCGATCATTTTCTCGCGGGCGCGGCGGCGATGGACGGCAAGACGCGGGCGACCGACGCCTCGCAGAACGCGGCGCTGCTCCTGGCGCTGATGTGGTTTTACGCGGGCAACGGCCGCGGCGAAAAAGACATGGTCATCCTGCCCTACAAGGACCGCCTGATGTTGTTCAGCAAATATTTGCAGCAGCTGGTGATGGAGTCGTTAGGCAAGGAAAAGGATCTCGATGGCAACGTGGTCCACCAGGGGATCGCGGTTTACGGGAACAAAGGGTCGACCGACCAGCACGCGTATGTGCAGCAGTTGCGCGACGGCGTTTTGAATTTCTTCGTCACCTTCGTCGAGGTGCGCAAGGACCGCGGGACGGAGCGGTTCGAAGTCGAGGCAGGTGTGACCAGCGGCGATTATCTGCAGGGATTTTTGCGCGGGACGCGCTCGGCCCTGTATGAGAGCGAGCGCGAATCGATCACGATTACGATTCCGGAAGTGAACGCGTTCAATGTCGGCGCGCTCATCGCCCTATATGAGCGCGCGGTGGGATTCTATGCCTCCCTCGTGAACATTAATGCGTACCATCAGCCGGGCGTAGAAGCGGGGAAGAAGGCGGCGACCCGCGTGCTGGAGCTGCAGAAGAAGGTCGGGGAAAAGTTGAGCGCCGGGCCGGGGAAAAGCGCGGAAGAAATTGCGCAGGCGCTCGAAGCGGACCCGGAAGATGTCTTTCATATTCTGCGGCATATGGCGGCGAACGATCCGGCAATCCGGATCGCCGGCGGCGATGCGATCGGGTCGCAGAAATTTTCGAGGTAGGTGGCGCGCGCGCTCCGCCGCGCCATGAGGAAGTGCCGGCGACGCTGGCAAAAAGAAATATCGAGCGGCTGACTGCTCGATCCACCATCCGACGCTCCGTCCGGGCTGAGGCCCACTCCCGGATGGGACGCTCGATCCACTGGAACTCGACGCTCATTGCGCTAGGGTTTTCGTTTCCGTTGGCCATGTCTTCATCCGCCCAACCAAACTCAGCGCCCAATCCCGGGATCCAGGTCCCGATGGCGGACGTGGTGAAATTCGTGCGCCAACTCGGACATGATCTGCGCAATCATCTGAACGCGGCGGAGCTGCAATCAGCTTATATCGCCGAGGTCGCGGAGACTCAGGAATTGAAAGATGAGGTCAAGCGTTTGCGCGCAATGATCTCCGAGGTGGGCGCGAGTTTGCAACGCGTCACTTCCTCCCTGAGCGCGCCGAGATTGACTTCGATGCCTTATGGCGCGGCCGATCTCGTGGAAGATTTGCGCCAGAAATTGGCGACCGGATATCCGGAGGAAAGCGCGAAGATCGAATGGAGCGTGCAACCGGGCGACGGCACCCTGGAAATCGATCCGCAATCCTTGCAGCCCGCGCTCCTGGAATTATTCGCAAATGCATTCCGGCACGAGCGCGCGGAAGGCGTCATTTCCGTAAACGCGAAGTGGGACAACAATCGTTTCGTGTTCACCATTTGCGAACCGAAGCGACGCTTCGAACGCTCGACCGAAAACTGGGGACGCGAACCGATGGGGACGGTGGGACAAGGCCATTACGGTCTTGGACTTCATCGGGCGCGCGCTATCATCGAGGCTCACCAGGGCCGGCTGAGCGCGCGCTACGATCACGCGGCATCTTCTCTCATCACGACGGTCGTTCTTCCCCTGGTGGCGCCGGAGAAATAGCGCCGCGGCCGGAAGAAAACCGCATCCCTCTCTGAATGAAAACGTGCCTGTGCACGTCGATTGCTCTTCCTGTTCCACCTCCACGCGCCATGATGAATGTCCGAACGCTTCCAAACCATGACTGCTGAGAATAGACGCATTCTGATTATTGACGATGAGCGGACGATTCTGCTCACGCTGGAAGCGCTTCTCGGCCGGCACGGTTATCAACCCGAAACCGCGGCCACGGCGTCGTACGGTTTGCGGATGTTGAAGAGCAATCCGCCCGCGGTGGTCCTGCTCGATCTCCAACTGCCGGATGCAGACGGCCTGCAGATGCTCGAGCAGATCAAGAGCGAACATCCGGAAACGCAGGTCATCATTTTGACCGCGCACGATTCGCTCAGCAACGCGATCGAATCGATCAAGCGCGGCGCGTATCATTTCATCAGCAAACCGTACGCGCCGGAAGAATTGCTCAGCCTGATCGAGAAGGCGCTGGAAAAGCAATCGCTCGTGCGCGAGACCCAGCAGCTGCGGCAAAAGACCCAGCAACTCGAGAAGCGCCTCGAAATCGCGGAGACGCGGCTGGCGCCGGTGACCAAGAGCAAGGCGATGCAGGAAATCCAGGAGCTGATCGACGCGATGGCGCCCTCGGAAGCGAATGTCCTGATCACGGGCGAAAGCGGCGTGGGCAAGGAAGTGATCGCGAACGTGATTCACAACCGCAGCCGGCGCGCGGGAAAACCGATGATCAAATTAAACTGCGCGGCATTTCCGCAGGCGATGATCGAGTCGGAATTGTTCGGTTACGTCAAAGGCGCGTTCACTGGAGCGATGAACGATTTTCCGGGCATGATCGCCGCCGCGAGCGGGAGCACGCTTTTCCTCGATGAGATTTCAGAAATGCCGCCGGACCTGCAGACGCGTTTTTTGCGCGTGCTGCAAGAGCGCGAGTACCGCCCGCTCGGGAGCACGCAGACGCTCAAATCCGACTTCCGCGTGATCGCGGCGACGAACCGCCCGATCTCTCGCGCGCTGGCCGAGAACCGCTTGCGCGCGGATCTTTATTATCGGCTGAACACCTTTCAAATCGAGATCCCGCCGTTGCGGGAACGGAAGGAAGATATTCCACCGCTGGTGGCCACGTTCTTGAAGCGGTTCGCCCAGGAGCTCAGCAAACCCGAGCCGCAAATCGGGCCGGAAGCCTTTCAAAAATTGCTCGATTACTCATGGCCGGGGAATGTGCGCGAGCTGCAAAACGCGATGGAATACGCGGTCGTCCTCGCACGGCAGAGCAAAATCAGCGTGAAAGAGTTGCCGACGGAAGTGCAATTGCCGGCGGTGTTGCAACAAACGGAACGCAACAATAATGGGGGCACCGCGGGCGTGCAGAATCTCGACGACATGGAGCGCAACGCGATTATCCAGGCGCTCGCGCAATGCCACGGGAACAAGAAAAAAGCCGCGCAGGTCCTCGGCATTCAGCGGCCGACGCTTTATAATAAGATGAAGCGTTACGCGATCGAGCTCTGAAAGGTAGGGGCGCTTGGGCCAGGCGCCGGTTGTTGCGGTTAGGCGCTTGACACAAGCGCCTCTACATTTGAATCGCATCACGGAATGGCCATCTCCCGTCATCTCGAAAAAGTTCTCGCGCACGCGAAACGCGAACTGGCGTCGGCGGGCACGAAGCAGCCCACGGAAACTCTCGCGCTCTACAAAAAATTCCTGAAGATCGAGGAACACCGGCTTCGGCTGAGTCATCAATCGGGCGGCGGCGGCCGGGAAATTTGCGCGCTGCGCGTGGAGCTGATCGACGTCCTGCTGCGCCACATTTTTGAGGC
>JBEEHO010000228.1:0-3706 GCA_041167425.1 Verrucomicrobiota bacterium
GGTGACTGCTATAAACAGCCTCGCTTGCCGTATGTTCGTTAAACGCTCCGCTATCGTCTCCTTGATCCTTCGTCACAGTGCAAAGTTCCGATCCTAACGATTGTTTCGGAAATGTGCGTGCGCTGGAGCGGCGTGATTTCTATCTGCGTTGGGGGCGACGTTGCGCTGCCAGCATCGCCGTCGCGGCTCTGGCTTTCGGGACCTACCGCGTTTATGGCGGATGGCGGGAGCGAAATCTGGCTCGACAGACGCGAGAATTTTTCGCGCACGGCGATTACCAGAGTGCTGTGCTCGTGGCGCGCCATCTTTTGCAATTGAATCAGAATGATGTGGCCGCGTGCCGCGTCATGGCGGAAACGGCGCAACTCGCGGGCCGCAGTGAAGCGCTCTCGTGGCGCCAGCGCGTCGTGGCACTCGAACCTAATGTTCCGGCGAACACCCTTGCGTTGGCGGAAACCGCGCTCCGGTTCGGTCAAGTCGATCTCGCCCACAAAACTCTCGATTGCGTCCCACCCGCCGCGCGCACCACGGTCAAATATTATCAACTTGCTGGAGCAATAGCGGTGGAAGAAAGATTGCCCGCGGTGGCCGAAGCCCATTTCTCGGCCGCGCTGAAAATTGAACCGAACAATCTGCAACTCGCACTCAATCTCGCTACCGTTCGTCTGGCTTTGCCGGACGTGGACTCGAACGAAAAGGCTCGTGCGGATTTGGCCCTGCTCTCGGAACAACCAGCCGCCCGTCTGGAAGCGCTCCGCGCGCTGGCTTCCGATGCGCTCAGCCGCAATTCCCGCGTTTCCGCCGAACGATGGGCGGCACAATTAAGATCTGAAAAAAGCGGCAGCTTCGCTGACCTGTTGCTCTATCTGGAAGCAGTCCAAGGCACCGAGCTGGCCGCGCCAGCGATACAGGAAGCGCAATTGAAAGCGAATAAATCAGCGGTCGCGGCTTCCTTGCTAATCACCTGGATGAACCGCCACGCGCTGGCGAAGCCTGCCGTTGAATGGGGCCTGACTCTTCCGAAGCAAACGCTGGATCAGCAGCCGGTTCCTTTGGCCATCGCAGAATGCTACAGCTTTCTCGAGGATTGGATTGCCATGCAGGCTTGGGTCGAGGGAAAAAATTGGGGCGAATACGAGTGCTTCCGCCTCGCGGTCCAAAGTCACGCGCTCCATCGCCTTACCCAAATCGATCGTCCATCGATGGAATCGGAAACGATCTGGCAGGCAGCGTTAAAGGCAACGCAGTCCCGGCCGGAGCGGCTCGCTGCCATCGCGCGCCTCGCCGAAGGCTGGGGCTACACTGCCGATGCCGAAGAGGCCTGGTGGATTATCGCCAACGGGAATGAGAGTGCGAAAGTGGCGCTGGAAGCGTTGCAGCACCTTTACAAATCAAAGCAGAACACCCACGGCCTGCTTCGCGTCGCGAAACGCGCCCTCGAATTGAACCCAGCGGATCTCGTCGCCGCGAATAATTGCGCCAGCCTGGGCTTGCTCCTCACTGGGGATGCTTCGGCGCGCCGCCTCGCCGCCAGGCTGCATCAGGACAATCCCGCGAATGCAGCCTTTAGCGCCACCTATGCCTTCGCCTTGCATCTCGAAGGCAAGACCGGCGACGCTTTGAAGGTGATGGAAAGTATGAAAGAAGCGCAACTGCATCATCCCGCCCTCGCCGCCTACTATTTCGTTATGCTGGTCGAGAGCGGACAAATGGAACGCGCGCACTCATTTCTTTCCGCCGCCAACAAAGCGGCGCTCTTGCCCGAGGAGCAGGAACTTCTCACCGCCGCCACCCGGAAGTTGCTGATGCATGATTCGCAAAATTTGGCGAGGAGCGTGGCTGTGGCCGAATCGGCCACTCCATAGCGTCCGCGTCATCCTCCGGTCGCGAACCCGGGATAAAGGGTCATCCCGCCATCGACGAATAGCGTCGTCCCGGTCACATAATCAGACGCGTCCGAGGCCAGCCAGACCGCGGCCCGCGCGATGTCGAGCGGCACGCCGGCGCGACCCGCTGGAATTAATTTCAGCAACGCCGCTTCCGCTTCGGGTGTTTCCCAGGCCGCGCGATTGATGGGCGTCTTGATCGCACCTGGCGCAATGCTGTTCACGCGAATCTGTTTCGGTGCGAGTTCTTGCGCCATGCTCTTCATCAATTGCATCACGCCGCCTTTTGAGGCCGCGTAATTCACGTGACCGCCCCACGGAATGACCTCGTGCACCGAGCTCATGCAGATCACCTTGCCCGCCGCAGTCGAGACCTCCGGAACAACGCCGCGCCGAAGGAATTCGCGCACCGCCTCACGCGCACAGAGAAATTGACCGGTCAGGTTGATGGAAATGACGGTATTCCATTGTTCCAGGGTCATGTCCTGAAAACGGGAATCGCGTTGCAGACCGGCGTTATTCACGAGGATATCGATGGTGCCGAATTCCTTCAGCATTGTGGCAAACATCGCCTGGACTTGATCTTCGCGGCTGACGTCAGCCTGGATGGCAATGGCGCGGCTGCCGCCCTCCTGGATGGCTCGCACCACGCGTTCCGCTTCTTCCGGACGCGAAACGTAATTCACCACCACAGCGGCGCCAGCGGCGCCCAAGGCAAGCGCGCACGCTTCGCCAATCCCGGAATTCGCGCCGGTCACGAGAGCTTTCTGGTTCTTCAGAGGTCTAAGCGGGTCGGCGGCGTTGCTCATCACAAGGGTGAAATTCTTCCGCACGATTGTTTTCCCCGGCGGTAAAGGCAAGCGCTTTCGATTCCTCCCGCGCGCACCCGCAGAGGCATAGAACTAGCTTTCCTTTCTCTCGGGTTCCAAACGACCTGAAGATGCGATTAGCGACCGAAATTCAGGGAGACGAGACATCCACGCAAGAACGCGACAGAACCGACACCGCCAGTCCCAAACAATCCCATCAAAAATATGAAATTCGTGAACTTTCGGAAAGCAGCGCGGCTGAAAGCCCGGAACATTTTGCGATCGTTGCCCGGGCTACGAATGATGCTGTTCGGGATTGGGATGTAAGAACCGACGCGCTCGCCTGGCCGCAAGGTCTCGAAGCTCTCCTCGGATATAAAAGTGCCATCGCGGCAAACGACCTCGGCTTCTGGCAGAAACGGCTTCATCCCCAGGATCGTGCCCGCACGGCCGCCAGCATCCGCGATGCTCTGGCCACAGACGGAGATCATTGGACGGGCGAATATCGATTTCGTCACAGCGATGGTTCATATGTCGATCTTCTCGAGCGCGCGGTGATCCTCCGCGATGCCAATGGCGCAGCGGTCCGGTTTGTCGGTTCGCTCATGGACGTGACGGCACGGAAGCAATTGCAGGATCAACTCGTCCGTTCCCAGAAGATGGAAGCGTTCGGCCAGCTCGCGGGAGGCGTGGCGCACGATTTTAATAATTTCCTCACCACGATCCTGGGTTACAGCGATCTGCTTCTCGATGAGCTCGGAATGAAAGGCGCGATCGCCAACCACATCGGCGAAATTCGCAGTGCGGCCGGCCGTGCCTCGGTGCTCACCGCTCAACTGCTCGCCTTCAGCCGCAAGCATCCTCTCGCGCCGTGCATTCTCGAAGTAAATACTCTCATCACTAATCTCGAACGCTCGCTGCTCCGGCTTTTGGGCGAAGACATTTCGGTGCAATGCCATCTCCACCGCGGCAAAGACGGCACCTACACGAAAGTCGATCCAGGACAGCTGA
>JBEEHO010000229.1:0-10300 GCA_041167425.1 Verrucomicrobiota bacterium
GATCGTATCCAGCGGTCGCTGGTTATCAGTTTCTTCGCTCAAAATTACAGAGATGATCTCGGTGCTGCCGAAGCAGCCGGCTGCCCATCCACGGCAGCGTTTTTCTACGCCGGCAATTTCGCCAGCAACTCGTCGGGAATATCTAAATTGGAATAGACGTTTTGAACGTCATCGTCGTCTTCGAGGCTATCGCACAAGCGCAAGATCTGCAGCGCGACGGCCTCATCATTGACCGGAACTGTCGTATCGGGGATGAAAGTAAACTTTTGCCCATCGGTGGTGACGCCCGCGTGTTTGAGCGCCTCAGCTACTGCGTAGAGCTGATCGTGGGAAGTGGTAATAACATACTGCTCCTCCTCCGTTGTCAACTCCTCAGCGCCCGCTTCCAGGGCCAGCTCGAAAATCCGCTCTTCTGCCATGGCCCCGCGCGGCACGGTGATTCGGCCTTTCTTGTGGAACATGTAGGAGACGCTGCCGCTGGTCGCGAGATTCCCGTCGTTCTTGCTGAAGATTCTGCGGATCTCGGCGGCGGTGCGGTTTTTGTTGTCCGTAGCCGCTTCCACGATCACGGCCACGCCGCCAGGGGCGTATCCTTCATAGACCATTTCGTCGTAATGCACTGCTTCGGTTCCCTCGCCCGTGCCGCGTTTGATCGCGCGCTCGATGTTATCGTTAGGCATGCTCTGGCCGCGCGCGGAAAGGATGGCGCTGCGGAGCCGAACGTTCGCGCCCGGATCGCCGCCGCCGATCTTCGCGGCGATGGTGATCTCGCGCGAAAGCTTGCTGAAAAGCGCGCCACGCTTGGTATCGAGCGCGCCCTTAAACCGTTTAACCTTGGACCACTTGCTGTGTCCCGACATGAGATGGGATTTCTGAAAAAGTTGCCGGACAGACCTGTGTTCGCGAGAAACCCGGAACTGGAACGCCTCGAAGAAGAACGTTGATCGAGGAGGCAAACTAACGACCCCATTCAACCGCTTTCGGCGGTTTTTGTCAACTCAACCGGTGACTTTCCTGCTGGAAGAGGTTCCGGCAAAGGTTTGGGCAACGCCGACAAGCTTTTTGGAGGGACGACAAAGGTTTTGGGGGCAAGGGACAAACCTTTGGAAGAGACCACAAAAGGTTTAGGCGACGAGGGCAAAACCTTTGGACGAGCCAACAAAAGGTTTAGGAATAATGGACAAACCTTTTGACGAGCCAACAAAAGGTTTAGGGACAATGGACAAACCTTTGGACGAGGCCGCAAAAGGTTTGGGGCGAGGGACAAACCTTTAGGCGCGGCGGCAAAAGGTTTGGAAACGACGGCAGAACCTTGTGAAACGAGGGCGAAAAATTTTTGCGGAACGGCGAAACCTTTGGCAATGACGAAAGAAAGCCCGGAGAAGTCCCGGGCCCTTAGGAAAACGCCGTCCGCGGTTTAGGCCGCGTTCTGCGCCCGCTTCCGGGCGGTCGGGTCGAGGATGCGCTTGCGCAGCCGAAGCGACTTGGGCGTGGCCTCGACAAATTCGTCGGCGCTGATGTATTCGATCGCGCGCTCCAGGGTCATGCGCAGCGGAGCTTCGAGCTGAATCCCTTTCCCGTCCCCCTGGCTGCGCATGTTCGTGAGATGCTTGGCCTTGCACGGATTAACCGGCAAATCTTCAGGCCGCGCGTTTTCACCCACGATCATACCGGCGTAAATTTCCTCCTGCGGACCGATGAAGAGTTTGCCGCGCGCCTGGATATTGTTCAGCGCATACGCAGTGCTCGTGCCCGGTTCCATGGAAACCATCACGCCGCGATTGCGGCCTTCGAGCTCGCCTTTAAACGGAGCGTACTCCCGGAAGAGATGGCTCATCAAACCCTCACCGCGAGTCAAATTCACCAGATCGCTTTCGAACCCGATCAAGCCGCGGGTGGGAATGATGGCCTCGACTGAGACGCGCGTGGCGTGGTGATCCATGCTTACGACCTCGCCCTTGCGTGCGGCCATGGATTGGAGGACATCGCCGAGATTTTCATTCGGCACCTCGACATAAAGATTTTCGATCGGCTCGAGGAGCGCGCCGTTTTCATCGCGGTGATAAATCACTTCCGGGCGAGAGACCATGACCTCGTAACCTTCGCGCCGCATTTGCTCCACCAGGATCGCGATCTGCATCTCGCCCCGCGCATTGATCTCGAAAGCGCCGGCGACTTCGGTGTCCTTCACCTGAAGCGAGACATTGCCGCGCGTCTCGCGGATGAGACGCTCGCGCACATGACGCGCGGTCACGAACTTCCCGTCGCGCCCCGCGAAAGGTGAATCGTTGACCAGGATGCGCATGCGGATCGTGGGCGGATCGATATCGACAAATTGAAGCGGCGGATGCTCTTCGCGATCGGTCAACGTTTCTCCGATGTAAACTTCTTCAAAACCGGTCAGTCCGATAATGTCGCCGACGCTGGCGTGCTTGAGCTCCACCTGTCCCATTCCCGCGAAGGTGTAGAGGCCGGTGACATTTGCGCGCTCGCGGCGGCCATCCCGGTGAACGCAGACGATCGAGTCGCCCACGCTCACGCGACCGCTGACGATGCGTCCCAGGGCGATGCGCCCGAGGTAATCGCTGTAATCGAGATTCGAAACCAGCATTTGAAAAAAAGGTTCCGGTGAAGTCGGCGGGGGCGGCACATATTTCACGATCGCCTCGAAGAGCGGGGTCATGTCCTCGCTGTTCTCGTGCAGCTCGCGCATGGCAAAGCCACTTTTCGCGCTGGCGTAGATGATGGGAAAATCCAGCTGCTCGTCGGTGGCTTTTAGTTCCACGAACAAATCGAAAACCAGATCGAGCACCTTGTGCGGCCGCGCATTCTCTCGATCGATCTTGTTGATCACCACGATTGGCTTGGCGTTGTTCTGAAGCGCCTTGCGCAAAACAAAGCGCGTCTGCGCCTGCGGTCCGTCATGGGCATCCACCACGAGAAGGACGCCGTCCACCATCCCCATGATCCGCTCGACTTCGCCGCCGAAATCCGCGTGGCCCGGCGTATCGACGATGTTGATGCGGTAACCATTCCACTGGAACGCGGCGTTCTTCGCGCGGATGGTGATTCCCTTTTCCCGCTCGAGATCCATGGAATCCATCATGCGATCCTCGACCTTCTGATTGGAACGGAAGGTGCCGGATTGGCGCAGCAATTGATCGACCAGCGTGGTCTTGCCGTGGTCGACGTGCGCAATGATGGCGATGTTACGAATCTTGTCCATGGGACGATCCTCGAAATTGAGGAGCGCGAATATGGTCGCGACCTGGCCTCCCGTCAACGGGCACTCTTCGCGGGGACGGAGCGCTCCGCGCCACGAGATCAGAAAAAGCAAAACGCCCCCGATCAGCACCGAAGTGCCAATCGGGGGCGAATGATTGCTATCTAACTCGGGTTAGGGATCAACAACGAACGAGGTTCCGCTCGTGGACGAGCCACCCGCGTTCGAGACGGTGATCGGACCCGTGGTCGCACCTGCCGGGACCGCCACTTGAAGGGTGTTGGACGTCACCACCGATACCGGTGATGCTGCCTTGCCATTGAAGAACACCCTCGTGCCTGGGCCGAAGTTCGCTCCACTGATCACCACATTCGAGCCGACTTTTCCGTGCGTCGGGCTAAAGCTCGAGATCGTGGGCTTCTGCAGCACGACCACGTCCGAGCGATTCCCGGTTCCATTATGCATGTGCAGGATCATGAGACCCTTGGATTTATTCGCCGCGAAGTTAGCGCTGTTGTAAATAACCTGGAAGCTGTTTCCAGGGCCATCCACGAAATACCCGGCGCCGCCTGGCCCGCCCTCGATACCCGCTCTGGCGATATCGTAGGTGAGGGTTCCGGTATCGTCCGCCTGATTGCCGTTACGATCGAAGGTGATGACGTGGTAGTTGAAGCTCGACTGACCACCGGTATATCCCAGCGAACTCGCCGGGACAGTCACGATGACAGCGCTATTGTTAAACGCATTGGTATCGAGCGAATTGCCTGCAGCTTCGTTGATGAAGATGCCGATTCCGCTCGTGGCGTTCGTGTAGAAGTTGAACAGGTTCGGCAAATACACGTTTTCCTGGCCAGTGCCGTTGTTATTCACGTAGATAGCGAAGTCATCGGAGCCATTCTTATCGGCATCGATCCAGATTTCCCGGTCTGCTCCGCGGAAGTCAGGCGTCGGTGCATCACCGAATGAATCGATGGCGAAGTGCAGACGGGTCGCCGCTTTCGCGTTCGCCGCCCGGGTCGGGAAGTCGCTGTAGATACCGACGTACTTGACCTTGTTCTTATCCGAAGTCGCATTCGGCGAGTTGGCCAGCGGGCTGGCATAGGCCAGCTCGAAGGTCTTAGCCACCGAGATGATGCCGACAGGCTGCGCGGAACTTGTGAAGATTCCAGCGCCATCCAGCGCCACCGTGAACGATCCGCTGTCCGCATCCGGAGTGAACGTATTCGTCGTAGCGTGCATCGAGGAGATGGGCTTCAGAGCCGTGTGCAACGGGACTCGCAGGATCGGCTCGGTCGAACTGTTTGATGGGTTCAACACGAGATAACCTTCCTTCTCCGTCAGATACTGGCGTCCGTTGGTCTGGGTGAAGCTCACGCTCGGATCCTTCGTATGCTCGAGCGTGTTGCCCGTGGCATTCAATTGGATCGGGACCGTGACCTGGCCACCTGCTGGCACAGTGATATTCAACGGCGAAGTGGTGCCGTAATAGGAATCTCCCACGGCGGGACCATTCTCCTGATAAGACAGGTTGTAGCTAACAGACGTACCGCCCTTGTTTCGAACAATCACGTTCTTAGTGAGATGAACGGCGCCATCGACTGGGACCTGAACCACACCGAACGATACGCTGATCAGTCCGGCATTGGTTCCGTTGAAGGCCACGACATTGGCCTTGCTGGCCAGATCGTTGTCGAGGCGGCCAGAGCCGATGCGGCCATCTCCATAGGCCGTCGTTCTCGAGGTAGTGGTTTCGAGATTATGGAACGAGGTGTTCATGGCCAGGGCCATCAACTCTTCCACCGTCCAGGTCGGGTGAAGCTGTTTCATGAGCGCCATCGAGCCGGCGATATGCGGTGTCGCCGAGGAAGTGCCATTGAACAGACCCACTTCATTGCCTTGGAACGGAGTGACGTTTCCAACGCCGTTTGCGGCCACGCCGACTACTTCAGCCGGAGCCGTGATGTCGGGTTTCAAGAAACTGTCCGGGAAGCGAGGTCCACGCGAACTATAACTGGGGATGGTATCGGCCGGCGCGTTTGGCCGCGATACGCTCGCATTGTCGGGCTGGATTCCAACTGGTGTTGGGTTGGTGGGCACGCCGGTGGTCGGATCAAAGATCGCCTGATTCTTGATATAATTTCCGTCTTCAAACGAGATCATCACATCAGGCCGATCGACCGGAGTCAGAGTGGTGCTCGTGTCCTGAGTGATCGGATCGTTGTTAGGATCAATCCCGGACCGGTTGTTGTTGGCGATGATAATTCCAATGGCTCCTGCAGCCTTGGCCTTGTCATACTTGTCCGAGAACGTGTTTGTGCCGCGGTCGATGAGGACAATGTTGCCCTGGACCTGAGCTGCGTTGGACAAGGCAGTCGTCGCATCCGGCGGAACGGCGCGAACCAGATTACCCGCGAGCGGATTCTTGGTGCTCGTGTTCGAGTAGATGGCAAAACCCTTCTGGCCGGCAATACTGCCGCCGACTGGTTGGACGCAACCCGGAGTGCCATTGCAAATCTGCGCGTTCGCGATGAATCCGAACTGGTCGTTGAAGCTGGCGGCGATGCTTAAAGTGCCATTGGCCGCGGCGGGCGAACTGGTGATGTAATAACTGTCACCGGCGTTGCCTGAGGCGGAGCAAACAATAATACCTGCAGCTCCAGCGTTGGTCGCAGCGACATCATCCGGATCATCGGCGTAACCATTGTTCGCGCCGAGCGACATGTTGATCACGTCCATGCGATCGGAGAAATCACCGTCCTTGTTCGGGTCAACCGACCATTCAATGGCCTGGACCACCACGTTCGTGCTGCCCGCGGTGCCGAAAACACGGACCGGATAGAGCAAAGCCTGCGGCGCCATGCCGGGGGCGATCTTCAACGTGCTCAACGGAGTGGTGCTATCGTAATTGCTGACGTATTTGGAGCCGCCGGGGTTTACGCCGTAACCAGCAATGAGGCTGGCCGTTCCAGTGCCGTGACCACCGGAATCGAGCGGATTCGGGTCTGGGTGCGGGGTATTGCTGCCGGTGTAGGCGTTTCCGACGAGGTCAGTGCCTCCGGGGACTTTAGCGGATGGGAAATAAGCGTTCGGAACCGGGCTCGTGTCATTAATAGTCGCATACGGTGCGCTCGTTCCCGGGCCGCCGAAATTGGCGTGGAGATAATCGAGACCAGAGTCGATGTCGGCAACCTTGACGCCCTCGCCATGAATGCCTACGCCGCCGCTGAAAACCTTGTTCCAGAAACTGCGCGTTCCCAGAAAATCAACGGAATTAAACGCCGTCATGAACTTCGGCGTCATCGGATGAACGGCCTTAACGCCGGGCATGGCCGCGAGTTCGGAGATGCGGCGAGGATCAATCTGAAGGGCGATGCCGTTATAGACGCGCTGCGCCCGGAAGATTACCTGCCCGCCAATATTCGTGATCGAGGGCAAAAGCGCTTGCTGCGCTGCATCCAAGGTCAGAACTTCGTTCCGGACCTGGCTGGCAGCGCTTGAGCTGATCTGCACGGTCTTGGAAGTGCCGTTCTTCGCCACTGAGAGAGGCGCACGAGCATTCAATCCCAGAGCGGCTGCTTCGGCCTGAGCTGCTTTCAGCGCTTTGGCATATGTTCCTACCGCTGGCGGCGCATCGAGCTCCACCATTACGTTTACCATCCCTTGCAAACTTGCAGGCAGGTCTCCCTGCTCGCTGGGTCCGCCAGCAGGCCCGCTAACGTCGGACGAGCCTCCGCTAAGAGTGCGCGGACCTGATTGTGCCGCTAACGGTGACGCCATCGCGAGTGCTGCGGCAGCAATGCAAGACGATAAGATGGACGACATGCGCGCTAGGCTACGTCGCGGATTTGGAAGATGCGTGTGGGATAATTTCATGTAGGATTTTTCTAATTCGACTGGGCCCCTCGGATATAATTTTAGCCCTCGGGAGCGGCGAGAATCACAAAGTCCGTCAAACACGTCAAGATTCTTTTTTACTCTGAATGAAAATAATTTCGCAGGATGTGTTTTTTGCGGTCCGCGCCTCGGGAAAAGCAACTCAGAGCGAGCGGCAACTATCGAATTAGTCATCCGCCGCCAACCCCTCCGCGGTCAGGAGCGCCGTCTAAACGCCATCGGCGTCGACGCCAAATTGTCCTTACGGCTGAGGTATCTCGATCCTCAAAAGATGCGGAGCGTTGGGGGCATGCCAGTGGAAGACATGCTCCGGCTCCGAAAAACGGGCGCCACCGAAGGCAGCACAGTTCATCGCGGGCGCATTGCTCATGGAAACTTTGCTGTGGGCGCGGCGAATGCCGATGTCTTGCAATGCGGCAAAGGTCCCCACGAAAATCGCCGGGCCCTGCCCGCTTCCGTGACGGGACGCCTCCACGCCGCCGATCGTTATGTGCGCGGTGTCCCCATTCACGTACGAGTGCGAAAAGGCCGTGGCCGCGCCAGATTCGCCGAGCACAAAAATGCGGCTGGTGGGACTCATCTCTTCGAAAGCGCGAGTGAGCCACCTTCGAAAGCGGAGGTTTGCGAGTTCCCCCGGAAAAAGAGGATCGGCATGATAACGCCCGGCCTCGAAGGAGCCTCCCGCAATCCGCTCCACGGAGGCTTGGTCCGCCAGCGTGGCCGCGCGGAGTCGGTAACGGCGGGGAAATTTTGTCGATTGCAGCTTGGTCAAACTGTAGATGAGCGTGGAATCGACATAGAGAAAGCCGAGACGCGGCAACAACAAAAGCCACAGCGGCTCGGACGTGGGAATGGAACAACCGATCAATTCAACTCCATTTTCGCCAGCCCAGATTTTTAGGACTTCGCCGATTTTCGCGAGATCTCGCAGAACCACCGAGGGCTGCCCGGGCCTGTAACTCGCCACCGGAAATCCGAAAACATTGCTGTCCCACGATAAGATGGAGATTTCCCCCCAGTCAGGTTTTTCCGCGGACAAGAGCTGGTAGTTGGTTTCAGACATCGCTCAAGGTTCGGGCTGTTCGCCGAAGATTGGAACGCTTCCTTTCTCTTTCACCACGTAACCATTCCGAACCCAGAAAGCCAATTCGCGGATCATTTTTATCAGATCCAACTCCAGCGCGTGGCGCTCGGATGCTTGCTCACGGGAGCCACCGGGGCTACACGAACGCAATGCGGATTTCCGGCCTTCTCATTACGCACCATCTGGGCGACGAAGCAGTCGGCTGGTTTAGCCGGCTGAGAAACGTCGTGGATGAGCTGGTTGCTTTCGTGGACGAGGAGAAGGCTTCGCCGGAATTGCTCGATCGCCTGCGGCACCTGGACGCCCGCATCTTGAAAACGGACAACGCCGCCTTTTACAATTTCGATTTCAAGAAAATCATCGCAGCGTGCGAGGGCGATTGGGTTTTAAAAGTAGATTACGATGAAGAGCTTAGTCTGGAATGGGACGACCCGCGGTGGCGTGAAATGCTGGAGACGACCGAGTTCACTCATTTCTGGTCGCCGCGCCGATGGATCACTCCGGCCGGGGGCTATCTGACGGTCGCGCCGTGGTGGCCGGACTGGCAAATTCGCCTGTTTCGAAAAAGCCCGGAGGAAATTATTTTCCCCACGCGCTTGCACGAAACCATGCAGATGAAAGGAGGCGCGGGTTACCTCCGCACCCTGGCGATTCATCACCATGATTTGCGTCTTGCCTCGCGCCAATCGCGGGAGCAAAAAGCTCGCTCTTACGAAAAGGAGCGGCCCGGAAACAGCCTCGGTTATTATTATTTGTTTGAGGATTACGCGGTGCCGCAGATGCGCCTGCCGCGCACGAGCGAATTCGAACCGGGCCGGGAGTTATTGCGGATGGATCGCCTCAAGCCGGAGGAGGTGAAAAATATTTCGCTCCACGTGCCGGGCGTGCCGAAAGAACTGCGGCCGGGCGAACTCGTCTGGCTCGATGTTGAAATCACGAATAACACCGCTCGAGCGCTTCTTTGCGGAGCGCCGTTCCCGGTTAATCTGGCCTATCATTGGCTGGGATACCCCGCGCGCGACACCATTACGTTCGATGGTGAACGCACCGCCATCCTGCCTGAGCTCGCGCCGAAAAATACCGGGCAGTGGAAGATGTTCGTCATCGCGCCGCAAAAACCGGGAGACTATCTGTTACAAGTGACGATGGTGCAGGAACAGGTTCGATGGTTCGAGGAAGTGGATCCGGATTTCATCCGCGAATTTAGAATCACGGTGACGCCCGAATGAGCGAACCCGCCCGCATCTTCGGCGTCACGGTGACCCACGACAGCTCCGATTTTGTCGAGCTGATGTTGCGGACGCTTTTTCTCACGAACGATCCCGGCGGACCGGACTTGACCATCGAGGTGCTCGATAACTCTTCCGGCGATCCGCACCGGGCCCAGCTCGAAAGCTATCTTGCCGAACACGGCATTCCGCTTACACCCACGGGATTCGCGGATTACATCGCGGCGGAGCAGCATGGCGCGGCGCTGACCAATTTTGTTCGGACGCATCCTGCCTGCACGCACTACCTCTTTCTCGATGCCGACATGTGGTTCATCGAGCCGAACACAATCGCAACCATGCTCGCGGAACTTGGAGCGGCTCCTGCAAACACCTTCGGCGTCCAGGCCCGGATCCATGGTTATTATCTCGGCCGAATTTATGAGGGCCGTGACGGCATTCCGGGCACAAACTATTGGGAAGACAAACCCGCCGCCTGGCCGATCGAATTCGAAGGCCGGCGCTATACCAATCGCTACGCGACGCGCATGAGTCCGGTCTGCAGCCTCATCGCGAACACGCCTCTGTTTCGCGCGGTGGTAGAGAGCGTGGGTCTAAGCCAGGCGATTCGTTTCGGAGTGGGCGAAGTAATTTATCACGATACGTTCAGTCTCATGACCCACGTCATGGCTACGCACGGACAGGAATTCATTGTCTCTGCGAAAACAGTCAACCACTTCACCCAAACCACCTACCTTTCGGCGGAACGCCCGCCGCGCGACCGCGACTGTGCCCTTCTCCTCGACGAACTGCGCGCGGGTCGCGGAATGAAGCTGGCGAATTTCTTCGCGGCCGTCTGAGCCGGAAACAGAAAGCGCGCGGCCAAAAATG
>JBEEHO010000230.1:0-6868 GCA_041167425.1 Verrucomicrobiota bacterium
TCCGGATTCCACGTGGCACCGATGCTGCTTTAGCATTATCCGCAAGCTAGGATCACAACTACTAAATATTATTTTCCTCAGCTTCACGCGCGGCCAGCAATGGCCGCGTTTTTTTTCTCCCAATGCCGTTGCGATCAGGAACGCTTGACCGCTTTTTGGCAGCACCGCGACAGCCGCGCCTTGCGGCAAAGTCTTGCGGCCTGATCGGACGCGCGCCGCGATTCTCAAGAAGCAGTTGGAATCTCTGGTGAAAAGAAATTCAAAGCGTCGTCCTTTTTTCAGCACCGCTTTTCAGCTCGTCAAGCAAACCGTCATGGAATGGCTGGACGACAAGGCGCCTCAGCTCGGCGCGGCCCTGGCTTACTACACGGTATTTTCGCTCGCGCCGCTGATTCTCGTGCTCCTCGCAATCGTGGGCGTTCTTTTCCGGGACGATCCCGCGGGCGCCTGGAGCAAAGTCACCGAGCAGATGAGTTACTTCCTCGACAAAAGCGCGGTCCAGGTGGTGACAGATATTGCAAAGGAAGCTTCGAAGCCGGGCAAGAGCACCGTCGCCACCGTAGTCGGGATCGCTCTGGCGCTGTTCGGTGCGAGTGGCGTATTCGGTCAGCTTCAGGATTCCTTGAACACGATTTGGGGTGTGGAAGCGAAACCGGGTCTGGGGATCCTGGGCTTTCTCCGTGCGCGTTTTGTTTCTTTCGCCATGCTCGGCGGAGTTTTTTTTCTCCTGCTCGTGTCTCTGGCCGTCGAGGCGCTGCTCAAGGGGTTCAGTCATTATGTCCAGGCGGCGTTGCCGGGAGGCCTGGCGATCGCGATCGCCGTTTATCTTGTTTTCGATTTTGCCGTCGTGGTGCTGCTCTTCGCCATGATTTTCAAATTTCTTCCCGACGCCAGGATTTGCTGGCGTGATGTCTGGATCGGGGCGGTGATGACCGCGCTTTTTTTCGGTCTCGGGAAATGGGCTCTCGGGCTGTATCTCGGAAGCGGAGCGGCGTCGTCCGCTTATGGCGCGGCGAGCTCGCTCATCACGCTTCTGCTCTGGATTTATTATTCGTCGCAGATCCTGCTTTTCGGCGCCGAGTTCACCCAGGTTTATGCGAACCAGGCCGGCCGCCGCGTGCAGCCCAGCGAATACGCGGTGCCGATCGAGGAGATGGAAGTCGAGAGACCACGCGGAACGAAACGGTAAGAGCGATACAACGGTAATACGCGGACGGTGATCTGGGGAGCGCACGCGCCTCGCGTGCTGGCGATGGCGCCTCGCCATCGCGAACTTTGCCTCGCTGTCGGATCGAGATTCCTATTCAGCCAACGAAGTTCGTTTCGGCGAGGGCGCCGAAACCAGCACGCGAGGCGCGTGCGCTCCCCGAAAGAAATCTTACGCGCCGCGCTTTCCCGCGCCGCTGAGAAGACGTTCACGCGAAATGATGGCGCGTTTGTGCGTGCCGCGGCCAATCTCGCCCGCGGGATCGTGCGCCATCACATCGAACACAAATAACTTTCCATCGCGTCCGCGATAGGTCGCCATCGCGCTGACTTTCGCGCCGATCGGCGTGGCCGCAGAGTGAATGATATCGACAGTCACGCCTACCGACATCTCGCCTTCGCGCAGGAACGGCTTGAGGACACGGGCGCCCGCCATCTCCATCAGCGCGATCATTCGCGTAGTCGCGAAGACCGGCGGAAATTTCTCATCCTCCGCGTTGCCGACGTTCAGATCGCTGGCGCAATCCGATTGCTGGACCACGAGTTCAGCGGTGCCGATCGCGTTCGGCTCCGGCTCGTTCACGCTGGGCTCCAGCGCGCATTGCCGTCGCGCGCGAGCGCGGGCTCGGCCAACTCGGATTCAACGTCAACACTGCCATTCGCGTCGAGACTCTCAGGTTCCGCCTCGCGGCCTTCGTTGTGCGTTTTCGCGATCAGGACATAAAGCGACGGCACGATGAAAAGGGTAAAGATGGTCCCGATCGTCATTCCGCCGACGAGCACGAGACCGATCGAGTTACGGGCCTTGGCGCCGGCCCCGGACACAAAAACGAGCGGCATATGGCCAGCCACCGTCGCAATCGTCGTCATCAGGACGGGCCGCAGCCGCACTCGCGCGGCTTCCGCGACGGCCGCGATTTTCGTCAGCCCGGTTTGTTGCAGCTTGTTCGCGAACTCGACAATGAGGATGCCGTTCTTGGAAATCAGACCCACGAGCGTGACCAGGCCGACCTGTGAGTAAATGTTAAAACTCGTCGTCCACCCGGCAGTGAAAAACTTCAGGTTGGGGTTGCCCGATTTCTCGAACATGAAAATCATGGCGCCGAAAAGCGCGAGGGGGACCGATCCGAGCAGGTTGATGAAGGGATCGCGAAAGCTGTTGAACTGCGCGGCCAGAACCAGAAAGATCAGGACCACCGCAAGACCGAACGCGGGGAGGAATTTGTCGCCTTCCACGCGAAGCTGACGCGATTCACCGGTGTAGTCGACCGTGTAACCCTTGGGCAGAATGCGCGCGGCTTCGGCTTCGAGCAGCTTGAGCGCCTGATCGAGCGGCAACCGCGAGGCGCCACTGATCGTGACCGCGTTCAGCTGTTGCAGGCGATTCAACGATCGCGGCACAGTTTTCTCGCGAATGGTCGCGACCGTGCTGAGCGGAATGAGTTTTCCATTTGGTCCCGTGACGTAAACATCGTTTAACTGGTCCGGATTCAACCGCTCCGCGCGCTTGATCTGCGGAATCACCTTGTAAGCGCGCCCCGAAATATTGAAGCGGTTCACAAAATTCCCGCCGAACATCGCGGCCAGATCGGCGCCGACGTCCTGAAGATTCAGGCCGAGCGCCGCGACCTTGTCATGATCGAGCACGACTTCCGCCTGGGGCTGATCGATCTTCGTGTCGATGATGGGCGGAAAGAAAAACGCGCCGCTTTGCATCGCTTTCGCCTGAATTTGTTTGGCAAATTCCAGCATGCGCTCAGGCTCTTCCGTGGAGAGCAACACGATCTCGACCGGGAAATTTCCACCGCCGGGCAGGGCAGGCGGCATCACCGGAAAGATTTCGATCCCAGGGATGGTGCCGAGTTTTGCCTGCACCTGCGGCATCAGGTCAAAGGCGGTTTCCTTTCGCTGATCCCACGGCTTGAACACCATTCCGGCGAACCCGCTGTTCGGGAAGGTCAGCTGAAAAGTAAATTCCGTTTGCGGAAAGCTCATGAACGCTTTTCCCGCCGCGTCAGCGAAGCCGGACGTCTGCTCGATCGTCGAGTTTGCCGACGCGGTCATGATACCGAAAATGACTCCCTGATCTTCCGTGGGCGCGAGTTCCTTCGCGGCGAACATGGGCATCAGCAGAAACATGATCGCGGCAATGATCGTGAGCCCGATCCAGGCGGTGTAAACCGCCGGACGCACGCGCAAGGTCGCGTCTAGTTTTCGTCCGTACCAATCTCGCAGGCGGTCGAAAGTGTGATTCACTTTGCCGGCAAAGCCGCGTTCCTCGTCGCCGGCCCGCAGGAATTTCGCGGTCATCACCGGCGAAAGCGTCAGCGCCACGACACCGGAAATGGTGACAGCTCCCGCGAGGGTGAACGCGAATTCGCGGAAGAGTGTGCCTGTCAGCCCTCCTTGAATTCCGATCGGAATATAGACCGCGGCCAGCGTGATCGTCATCGCGATGATTGGCCCGATGAGCTCACGCGCGCCGAGGAGCGCAGCGTTCAATGGCGTCAATCCTTCGCGCAAATGGCGCTCGACATTTTCCACGACGACGATGGCATCATCGACCACGAGACCGACCGAAAGCACGATCGCCAGGAGCGTGAGCAGATTGACGGTGAACCCGAAGATCTGCATGAGAAAGACGGCGCCGATGAGCGAGATCGGGATCGCGACAATCGGGATGATGACGGAGCGCCATGAGCCGAGGAAAAGATAAATCACGATCATCACGATGAGCAGCGTCTCCAACAGGGTGTGGAAGACGTCCTTGATCGCGGTGTTGATATAAGCCGTGCCGTCGTAGGCGATCTGACCCACCATGCCGGTGGGCAGTTCGCGCTGGATTTGCTCCATCTCGGTCCGCACGCGTTTGACGACGTCGATCGAGTTCGCGTTGGGCAAAACGAAGATGCCCATGAAGACGGCGCGCTGTCCGGAGAAGCGGACCTCGGCGTTGTAATCTTCGGCGCCGAGGACAATGTCGGCGATGTCGCCCAGCCTAACGAGTGTTCCGCCCTGCTGGCGAATGACGAGATTTTTGAAATCTTCGACCGTGTGCAGGTCGGTATTGGCGGTGAGATTCACCTGAACGAGCGCCCCTTTTGTACTCCCGAGAGCAGAGAGAAAATTATTGTTCCCAAGCGCCTTGCGGACCTGCGCCGGGGTGACATTGAGAGCCGCCATTTGTTCCGGCTTGAGCCAGATGCGCATGGCAAAGGTGCGCCCGCCCAGAATGTCCGCGCGCTGGACGCCGCCCAGGGCCGTCAGGCGCGGCTGCACGATCCGCGTGAGATAATCGGTGATCTCGTTCGCCTGCAGAATGTTCGAGGTGAAACTGAGATAGCAGGAAGCGAATTGGGAATCGGCCGACGCGATGTTGATCACCGGAATCTCGGCTTCCGGGGGTAGATCGCCGCGCACCTGGTTGACCTTGGAGCTGATCTCGGAGAGGGCTTTGTTCGAATCGTAATTTAGTTTGAGCCGCGCGGTGATCGTCGAAACGCCCTGCGAGCTTTGTGATTGCAGGTAATCGATGCCGTCGGCCGCCGCGACCGCGCGTTCGAGCGGGGTGGTAATGAATCCGCGAACCAGTTCCGCACTGGCGCCGACATAGACGGTGGTGACGGTGACGGAGGCAATGTCGCTGCGCGGGTATTGCCGGACGTTGAGCGATGAGATCGCCTGCAAACCCGCGATCAGGATCACGAGACTGACGACCAGCGCGAGAACGGGCCGGCGAATAAAGAGATCGGTGAAACTTTTCACAGAATGGCGATCAACTGTCGGAAGGCTTCGGGGCCAGCTCTGATTTAGGGGCCAGCTTGTTATCGATCACGACGTTCATCCCGTTGCGCAATTTGAAAACGCCGCTGCTGACAACGTGCTCGTCGACTTTCAAACCGTCGGTCACGGCGACAAAATCGCCGCGCGTCTCTCCCGTGCGAATGAACTGCTGGCGCAGGATCAGATTCTCCTGGTTCGTTTTTTCATCTTTCTTTTTTTCGATCACGAAGACCGAGTTTCCGTAGGGCGCGTACGAAACGGCCGTGGCCGGAATGAAGAGAGTTGGATTTTTTTGCGGCAGGAACACCTTTACACGGCCGAACATTCCTGGGCGCAGTGCATTGTCCTGGTTATCCAGCGTAGCTTGCAGCGATACGTTCCGCGTCGCTGGATCAATGGAAGAATTAACCGCCGTCAATTTTCCCTCGAACTCGCGGCCGGGGACGGCGTCGGTCGTCACCTTCACCGGCAGATCGGGTTTCACATCCGCGAGCTGTTGCTGAGGCAGGGAGAAATCGACAAAGACCTGGCCGAGCGCCTGCAGCGAGACCAGGGGATCGCCGACCTTGACCATTTGACCGGGGTTAACGGCGCGAATTCCCGCCGTCCCATCGAAGGGCGCGCGGATCTGCTTCTTGTCGATGACCGATTGCATGTTGTCGACCGCGGCCTTCTTCTGCGCGTATTTGGATTGAGCCGCATCGAACTCCGCGGCGGAAATCACTTTGCGATCCGCCAGGCCGCGGGCGCGATCGAGATCATTCTTGGCCAACTCCGCGTCCGCCGCGGCCGAACGCAATTGCGCTTCCTCGGCCGACGCGTCCAGCTTCAGCAGAACTTCGCCCTTCTTCACCAGCGCGCCCGATTGAAAATTAATCTCGGCCACGGTGCCCGCGAGTTCCGCGCTGATCATCGCGCCTTGCACCGGCGAAATAGAACCAACCGCGGTCAGCATCGGTTGCCAGTCCGCTTTCTGGACGTCCGCGCTGGTCACCGTCGAAGGCGGCGGGACCATTTTTTTTCCGGCTGAAATCATCGTCCACATTTGCAGGGCTTTGATTCCCATGATGACGAGGAAGACGCCGACGAGCGCCCCAATCACTTTCCAAACAGCTTTGGTCGTGGGTTTCATCGAAGTTTTGGAGCGCTGAGGTTTCGCCACGTCATGCATATGCTGGTGCGTTTTCCGGTTGAAACAATAATCGCCAAAGGCCGCGCGTGACCTCGAGCTGGCGTGCCCGCCGTTCCTCGGAAGTGAGCTCCGGCGGTTGCAACACATCCCGCATCAGCATGCCGCGACCAACTGCAAAAATTAGTTCGGCCATTTCGGCGGGCGCGAGATCGTGGGCCGACTTCTGCGTTTCCGGCGCCCGCGCGATCAAGTCAGTCAGGCCCTCCATCGCCGTCTGCAAAACGCTGAGCACCAGATTTGCCACCTGCGGATTGCGCGACGCTTCCGCGTAGAGATCGACCACGAAAGCGGACTGCACCTTTGGGGAATTCTCGCAGCAGTGCGCGGTAAACAGAATCTCCAGCGACTCCAGAAGCGAAGGAGCCTGCCGCGCGCGCTCCAGGACGTCGTGGATTTCCTTCTTATGCCTGTCCGCCATCGCCGCGATGACCGCCTCTTTGTTTTCGAAATAGCGATAGATCAGCCCGACGCTGATGCCGGCTTCCGCGCTGATATCGTGCATGCTCGCCTGGTGAAAGCCGCGCTTGGCAAAACAAACCATGGCCGCCTCGAGGATTTGAGATGGGCGATCGAGGCTGGTGTCTATGTGATTCTGAGACATTAGGTAAGGACACTGAATGAACGTTCATTCATTGTCAAATGCCGGATGTGTCGAAGCGCTTGTGCCAAGCGTCTGATTGTGGCCTA
>JBEEHO010000231.1:0-7869 GCA_041167425.1 Verrucomicrobiota bacterium
CGATGCTCCTGTTTGAATTGGGCGGCATCGCCGTTGACGCTGAGTCCGCCGATCCCCAGTTCGATCCAGTTCTTCTCCGCAGGTATTTCTTCTTCGACCGCGGTGCCGTTCTCCGTTGTTTTCACCACCTCCTTGTCCGCGGCTTGCAGTGGATAACTTCCCGCGAGCGCCACGCACGCGAAGAATGCGGCGCCTCGCGCGAAACGGCCGGCCCGGCTTCGCGGAGAGAGAGCGCTCCTTTTTAGATGACGCATTGCTTAGTACCTCAGATGCGAATTCACCTGCGACCCGTGAATCGCTTCATGACAACCAGCCGACCAGCATGTCCCCTGCGGCAGGCGGTTGGTGTGGTCTGAGTCGCCGATGAAAATCCGGCCCGCGACTGTTTGCTGTTGGAAATGACACTTCAAACAAAGCGACGCGCTGCGTTCGGTCAGCATTCGTTGATTGACCGAGCCGTGCGGCGAGTGGCAGCTCACGCAACCCTCCCGCACTGCTTCGTGTTCGAAAACAAACGGGCCGCGTTGCGCGGTGTGACATTGGAAGCAGGTTTCGTTTTGGCTCAGGAAAGCCATGCCGCCACCCTTGAGTGACTGTGGACGATTCGTTCCGCCGCCTTTAATCGCATCGCCCTGGTGCGGGTTATGGCAATCGGCGCAGCTCACTTTCCCTTCGAGCACCGGATGATGACGCGGAAGATCGAATTTCGCCTTCACCTCCAGATGGCACTGGAAACACGTCGCCGGCGACTTGCGTGGATTAACGATTGTGTGCGGTCCGCCGCCGCTCTTGACGTGAAGGCTTCCCGGTCCATGGCACGATTCGCAACCCATGTTCTTGGCGTTCGCGCCTTCCGCTTTCAAACGCGCGTGCGTCGCAGTGGGAAAACCCTTAGCGATCGCTTCGTGACAGGTCGTGCATTCTTCCGAGCCAACGAATTCAGCGCCCGCGATGCTCGGCGGCGCCATGATGGCGCGGCTCGATTCGAAGTTACTGCAGGAAAGCAGAACCACGGTTAATGCTGCTCCGCCGCCGACCGCCCACCAGAGTTTCTCGCGCTTACCCTGGAACCATCGAGCTATCCTCGAATGCCACACGCCGCGCAGTCTCGCAGGGAAGCCGTCCGGTTGGCTACGCATTTTTACCGGCAAAAATCCCTGCCTCCACGAAGGAAAATATTGCTCAACCGCGATTTCTCTTCCTGCGCCGGGCAGCCGCCCGATATTCCGTCGGCGATTTGCCGGATAACTTTTTGAACACGCGATTGAATTGCGATAGCGATTGGAACCCGGTGGCGAAGGCGATCTCGCTTACCCGCAGATCGACTTCGCGGAGAAGACTGGCCGCTTTTTCGTAGCGCGTTTGCGCCACGTAATGCACAAAATTGATCCCGGTCGCTTCCTTGAATTTCTCGCTCAAGTAATTCGGGCTCGTGTTCGCCGCCGCCGCGACATTTCTCAGGGAGAGCTCTTCCCCGGCATGCTCGTGGATAAAGTTGCGCGCCTTCCAAATCCTGACCGATTCAGCGCCACTGCTTCCGTTTGTCGAATGCTTGTGCGTTTTCTTCATCATTTTTCCCCCTAATGAAGCAACCCCCGATCGGGCGCGGATACTCTCCCTTCCTTGCGAAACGCTGGCCTGATTTTGCAGCGGCAGCATGCGGGGCGACAAGGAGTTTTCCGCTATGCGCCGGATTTTTTTAGCAAATCGCTGGCACTTTTGGTTAGCGGAGTTTTGTAACCGGTGCTGATCGGTCCCAGAATTGCCGCCGCTCCCTGGGGAAACCGCTCGCACGGCGGGGTGCGCACCCGTGAAGATTCGAACTTCAAACCTTCTGATCCGTAGTCAGATGCTCTATCCAGTTGAGCTACGGGTGCTCGGCGGATGCTAATTAGCGGATGATGCAGGGGCCGTCAAATGAGGCCGGCCGCGAATGGCTTGAGTGGAATCCGACACGAACGATGCTGGGCCGGTGACGATTTTTCTCGGGTGCGGGTTTGCGGCGAAATATCCGGAAGGCGGCGGCAATTTTTCGGTGCCGTTGCAATGGATGCTGGGCTTGCAGCGACTTGGGCTCGACGCGGTCTGGCTGGAATTACTTCCCGCGACCAGCGACGCCCGCGAGGATGCGGCGCGTATCCGAAAATTCCAGCGGCAGCTGCGCGCGCACGGACTCGAAGGACGCTACTGCCTTCTTCATCAGGCACCGGCAAGTGATGTGCACGATCTCGCTGCGATGCGCTGCATTGGCATGACGCGGCGCGAGCTGCTCAATCGCATGGCCGGGCCGAACACGCTGCTCAACCTGAGTTACTCGTTGCATCCGCCATTCCTGCTGAAGTTCGAGCGGCGTCTTTTCTGCGATCTCGATCCGAGCGAGATCTTTTATTGGATGACGAAAATGGAGATGGGCCAATCCCATCACCACGAATTCTGGACGATCGGACTCAATGCGCACGGCAAAGATTGCCGGCTGCCGGCGTCGCCGCTGAAATGGCGGACGTTTTATCCGCTGGTGGATACGAAGTTCCTGCAACCGGAGCCGCGGCCGCGTTTACGGAAATTCACCACGATCGGGCAATGGTATTGGGGCGGCGGCGTGGAGGTCGACGGCGAGTTCCCCGATCTCTCGAAGAAGTTCGCGTTCGAACCTTATCTCGACCTGCCTCGACGAATCCCCGAAGCGTGTTTCGAGTTGGCAATGAATTTGAACGCCGACGATCCCGAGATCGCGCGCTTGCGCGAGCGAGGCTGGCGCGTTGTTTCCCCACACCGCGTGGCGCGGACACCACAGGCTTACCGGCGTTATATCGCGAGCGCGCTCGCGGAGTTCACGGCGATCAAGGGAGTGGACGTTTCCTGGCGGACTGGCTGGTTGAGCGATCGCGCCGCGGCGTTTTTGGCCCTTGGCCGGCCGGTGATAACAGAAGATACCGGTGCGGAAAAATATTTACCGCCGGAGAGCGGGTTCCGGTTTGTACACGGGCTCGGTGAAGCAGAGGCGGCGGCGAAAGAGGTGCTCGCGGATTGGCCGCGACTTTCGCAGCAGGCCCGGGCTTGCGCGGTGGCCATGTTCGATTCGGCGAAAAATCTCCGGGAAATTCTCGGGTTGGACGATCCAACGCGACTCTAGGAAGGCGGCGCGAATCCCCATTTGCAAAAAGGTTTTGGGATGCTACTCGTTCCCGGTTATGGCTGATTTGCTGAAAACGGACGAGGCGAAAGTGCGCCTGAAAAAGATCCCGGAATGGGAGCTGGAGAAGAAGCATATCGAGCGCACGTTTGAGTTCGACGACTTCACCGAATCGATCGATTTCGTAAACGGCGTGGCGGAAGTGGCGGAGGACGAGGAACACCATCCCGACATCGACATCCGCTATAACAAGGTCCGCCTCATTCTTTCGACCCACAGCAAAGGCGGTCTGACCGAGCTCGACTTCGGCCTCGCGGAGCGAATCGATACGCTCGCGGAGTAACGGCTTTGCTGCCCGGCGCTGCGCTCGACCCAGTCCATAAGCCGACGCGAGGCAGGCTTGTTCTCGCCACTGCGATCGTTCTCCTGACGCTATTCGCGACGTGGGAGTTCATCGATTACCGCACGCAACCACCGCCGCCCCCTGTAGCCGCGCCTCTGTGAGGCGCGAGAGGAAGCGCGTTAACTTGCAAACGAAACGCCGCTCATAGAGCGGCGGCTACAGTGCGGCGGTTACACGCGGCCACAATCGGCTAGAGGCGCCCTTCATCCGCGTCGATGAATTGAAACATCGTTTCAATTTCAGAGCGTTCAGCCATTCCGCCTTCGCGCTTGCGTCGCGTTAACGTCTCGGAAATTTCGTCGTTCCAGCCGCGCTTGCGCATGTATTCGTTCCAAACGTGCATCTCGCCCGCGCCTGGCTTCCGCGCTTTTGCGAAACACCAATCGAGAATTTGCTCGTCGGTCCCGCCTTCCTTCGCGCGTTCCGCCAGCTCGTGGTATTCGATTCCCAGGAACCCGACGCAGGAACGGTCGAAGCCTTTTCCGAGATTTGGCTGGTAATCCTCCGGCAATTTTCCATCTGCGTGGACGCGGATTTTATCGAGCATCCGTCCGAAATAAACGAGCCCGCCCACCTTGGCCATGGGACTTCGAACTGGAAAGTCATCCATACGGTTAAAACCTGCGTTCGCTTCCCGTCTTTTCAAGTGACCTTAATTTAGGTATTGAGCAGTGCTATCATTGGATGATTTTCAATTCCTCACTCATTAAGTCGCTAAATCGCTAATTGATTCAATGGACCGCGTCGCCGGGATCGAAACGGAATATGGCTGCCTCGTCAGTGGCGAGGAGGGGCGCGGACATACCGATGCCTGGCCCGTCCGGGTGAAGAATTTCCTCTTTCGAAAAGCAGAGGCCGGCGCCATCGACCTCCATTACCGCGACTACGAGGAACCGCCGGGCAACGGTGGTTTCCTCCTCAACGGCGGCCGTCTCTATCTCGATATGGGGCACATCGAGTACGCGTCGCCGGAATGTCTGCATCTGCGCGACGTGGTGGCCTATGACGTGGCGGGCGATCAGCTTCTGCAATCGGCTCTCGAATCGCTCGAGGTGGCGGACCGCGTTTCGTTCATCAAGAACAACATCGATCACAACACCGGCGCCACGTTCGGTTGCCATGAGAATTATCTGATGAAGCGCGAGGCGCAATTTACGCCGCCGGTGCTGGGCACGTTGCTCGCTTTCCTCGCCACGCGGCAGATTTTCACGGGCGCGGGCCGGGTGGGGCAGGCGAACCCGCTCGCGTTCGATTTCCAGTTGCCGCAGCCCGAGGTCCACGTGGATTTCCAGCTCAGCCAGCGCGCCGATCACATCGTCAACGACATCTATCAGTGGGTGCAGTTCAATCGCGCCATCATCAATGCGCGGGACGAGCCGCTGGCCGATTATCGCAAATATCGCCGGCTCCATCTGCTCATCGGCGATTCCAACATGAGCCCATTCGCGACGGCGCTGAAAATCGGAACGACGGCTTGCGTCTTATCGCTGCTCGAAGAGGGACGCCTCCCGAAAAATCTGAGCCTGAGCGATGCCGTGCAAAGCACACGCGACATTTCTCGCGACCCGACCGGCGCGTGGATCGTCCGATTGGAAAACGGCAAGACGATCGGCGGCCTCGAAATTCAATGGCAATTCTACGAGCTGGCCCAGAAGCATCTCGGCGGCGCGAATGAGGAGACGGATTGGCTCCTCGAGAGCTGGAGTTTCACGCTCGAAGCGCTCGGCAACAAGCCGGAGTCGCTCATCGGCGGCGTGGATTGGATCACGAAGAAATGGCTTCTGGAAACTTTCATGGAAGCCGAAGGGATTGGCTGGGACGATCCGTGGCTCCAAAGTTTGGATCTCGAATATCACAACATCAATCCGAAGCGAGGTCTCTTCTTCGGGGTGAACCCGGCGAAACGAATCGGCGAATGGAATAATAGCGTGCGACGGAGTGAGGCGGGTCTTCATCCACCGGCGAACACGCGCGCCGCCGGCCGCGCGCAGGCCGTGGCGTGGTTCCGGAAAAGCGATCAGCCGTACGTGATCAACTGGGATTCGATCGCATGCGACAACCGCGATTTTCTCGTCATGGGTAATCCGTTCGAGGACTACACCGCGGAGGTCGCGAAGTTTTTGTCCCGTCCGCGGCCGCCCCGATCGCCCGAGGTCGCGCAAAAATTCCGGAACGAAAGCGAAGAAATTTAGTGCGCGCAAGAGGGGACCCGGGCACGCGACCGCGCGCAGCGCTTTGCCGCATGACGTCGCGCGATTTAGAGGTGCAGCCAGGATGATTGCGCGATCGGCGAAGAGAGTCCTCATCGCGCTGATGGCTGGAATTGCCGGCGTCCTGATGTTGCTCGGCGCGGTGGTCGTGGTGACGCAGGGTCAGCAGCGAATCTTCTCGCATCTCCATCACAAATTTCAGAGTGCGCGAACCGCGGATGGACCGGTTTCCGCGATTTCGAAAGACCTTGAGCGGCATGCTCAATTCCTGGAGAGAGCCAGGCAGGGAGAGATTGACCTGCTCTTCCTGGGCGACTCGATTACCGATCGCTGGCCGAGGGTGGGGGAATGGAGCTGGCTCAAGCTGGCTTCGTTCAAGCCGGCAAACTTCGGCGTGGAAGGGGAGTGCACCGAACACCTGCTTTGGCGCATCGAGCACGGCGAGTTGGATGCGATTTCGCCGAAGGTTGTCGTTGTCCTCATTGGCACCAACAACGTTTTTTATTTCGCCGATGAAAAACCGGAGTGGACCGCGAACGGTGTCGACAAAATTGTATCCGAAATCCGGAAACGATTGCCCGCGAGCAAAGTGCTTCTTTTCGCAATCCTTCCTCGCGGCGAGAAAGAGAGCCGGGTGCGGCGAACGATCACCGAGATAAATGGGAAGCTTCAACATCTCGGCGACGGAGCGCACGTTCGCGTTGCCGACATTGGCGCGCAGTTCCTCGACGCGGACGGGAACATTCCTCCCGACCTCATGCCGGATAAAGTCCATCCGAGCGCGAAGGGATATGCGATCTGGTATCGCTCGCTGGAATCGATTCTTCCCGAGCTCCTGTAGCCGCCGCCCTGTGGGCGGCACCCCGGAGTTCTGGCGCTGCCGATTATTGCGCTTCGCACAGCGAAGCGGCTACAGCGGTGGTGTCGTTAGGCCGCGCCGCTACTCCAACCGCTGCAAGGAAGGCAGACCGTAATTTTGCTGCAGCGCCGCGGCCTCGCTTTCCACTTGCGCGGCTTCGAGCTCGATCTGTTTCGGATCTTCCTCCGTCTCGATCTTGATGAAGCCATCGAGCGGCTGCTTCACCGCGCCCGCGACATCGGCCAGCGACTTCACTTCCTTGCCGTTTACTTTTGTGACCGTCAGATAAGCCAGGTCATCGTAACCAATCGTGCTGTTCGCGGGAAGAACCTGGGTCACGACCACCACGCGGCGGTTCCCCTCCGGATAAAGTTCCGATTGAAAGCGATCCTTGTAGACGAAACGCTGCGGCGCGTCCTTCATCCAGTTCGTGCCCCATTCGCGAAGATATTGCCGGGACAACTCCTGAAAAATGATTCCGCCCAGGACATAATAGAGTGGGGGCCGATCGATGTTGTAAGGCGGGATCACGTAATCTTTCGCGTCGCGGTGATCGAGCGCGAGAGTTAACTGCATGGCCTTGCCCGCGCGCTGAATCTGAAGCGGCAGCGTGTCGCCCGCATAACCACGCGCCGTAATCAGATTCGTGAACTCAATTTTGCCGTAGAGCGGATCGACGTAGTTCCCGTTCTGGTCGATCTCGTTGTTGCCGACTGCGAGAACAATATCGCCCACCTGCAATCCGGCTTTCGCCGCGGGCATGCTCGGATCGATGCTGGTCACATAGACTCCGGCGGCCTTGCCGGTTTGTCCGCCGAAGCTGCGCAACTGCGGATCGCGCGTGGGAAAAAATCCGAACCCCGCCGACGGAAAACCACGGTAATGCTGCGACTCCGCGTCTTTCAAGAAATGCGCGATGATCGGCGCCGGGATCGCGTCGAGGACCTGCGAACGCGGATCGAAGCGCAGGAGCAAGCCGGAAAGCTTGTTGTTCTTCACGATCGGCACGGTGTAGCTGTTGTCGCGATACTGCATCGGGATGCTGATGCGGTAGGTAAGGAATTGGCTGATATCGATCGGATAGCGGGTCATCTGCACGGTCGTGAGAAGTCCCTCCGTGACGACAAGCGCACCGGTGGTTTCCAATTGCCACGCGGATACGCGATCACCGACAGCCGTGTCCATCGCCAGATCGAGCGGCTTGAGACCTTGGAGGAATGCTTTGTCGGATGGCTCGAGGAGCGCGAGATTCGATTCGTAGTCG
>JBEEHO010000232.1:0-2792 GCA_041167425.1 Verrucomicrobiota bacterium
TCAAGCTCCAACGAAAGCCCGAAAGAATGGCGCGCGTTCGCCGTATGCAAAGGCGGAAATGCTGGCGGCACGAGTGCATGAGGAGTCGAACGGAAATGGCGCGTCGAGACATCCCTTCGACTTGGAAGAGCGGACGGCGTCTTTTGGCGAAGCGATTATTCGGTTCGCAACGAAGATGCCGCGAACTCCGACGAACGATCGACTGATTGGTCAGCTTGTCGGCTGCGGGACGAGCATTGGAGCGAATTACTGCGAGGCGAACGAGCGCGTCTCGAAAAAGGACTTCCGAAACACCATCGGGCGGTGCGTAAAAGAAGCGAAAGAGACCAAGTATTTCCTGCGCCTCATTGCCGCTGCTGAACCTCAGCTCGCGGAACAAGCCCGAGGCCTCTACCGCGAAGCGAAAGAACTCCATCTCATCTTCGCCAGTATGTTCCGCCGATGACGCGAGTCCGCTATTGTTGGAGCTTCCCTGGAGCTTGGCGCTTGGAGCTTGGAGCTTTCTTATGATCCCTTGCCCCATCTTCATCGGCGGTGAATGGCGGAATGTTTCCGGCGTGGCTACATCTCCGGTCTTCAATCCGTCGCGGGGCGAGATCATCGCGGAAGTGCCGATGTGCGGCGCGGACATCGTGAACGAAGCCGTGGAAGCGGCGGCAGCGGCGTTTCCGGCCTGGCGCGAGACGCCCGCGGTGGAACGCGCGCGCGTGTTTTTTCGTTACCGCCAGCTCGTCGAGGAGAATTTCGATCGCATCTGCCAAAGCGTAACGCGCGAGCATGGCAAGACGCTGGCCGAGGCGCGGGGAAGCGCTTATCGCGGCATCGAAAACATCGAATACGCGTGCGGCGTTCCCACGCTGCTTTTTGGCGACACGCTGGAGAACCTGGCGCGCGGCGTCGATTGCGAGACGCTGCATCAGCCGCTCGGAGTTTGTGTCGGGATCACGCCGTTCAATTTTCCCGCGATGGTGCCGATGTGGATGTTTCCGCTCGCCATCGCCTGCGGAAATACTTTCGTGCTGAAGCCGAGCGAGAAAGTTCCGCTCACGGTCGTTCTCCTGATCGAGCTGCTCGAAAAAGCCGGCCTGCCCAAAGGCGTTCTCAATCTCGTGCACGGTGGTCGCGAAAGCGTCGACGCCCTGCTGACGCATCCGAAGGTGAAAGCCATTTCGTTCGTCGGCTCGTCGCCCGTGGCGAAATACATTTTCGAAACCGGAACGCGCCACGGCAAACGCGTGCAGGCCAACGGCGGCGCGAAAAATTACATCGTGATCATGCCGGACGCCGATGTCTCGCACACGGTCGAGGCGCTTTCGACCGCGGCGTTCGGCTGCGCGGGCGAACGCTGCATGGCGGGCTCAACCGCCATCGCCGTCGGTGCTGCGGCTGATCGTGTTCTGCCCTCGCTCGTCGAGGCAGCGCGTTCCATCAAAGTCGGACCGACCGACACCGCGGCGCAACCGGACATGGGTCCGGTCATCACCGCGCAGCATCGCGATCGCGTCATGAGCCTGCTCGCCACCGGCGAAAAGGAAGGGGCGAAAATTATTGCCGATGGCCGCGGCCTTCGCGTCGCCGATGCGCCCAATGGATTTTACCTGGGCGCGACCATTGTCGATCAGGTGCAAAACGAAATGACGCTGGCGCGCGAAGAAGTATTTGGCCCGGTCCTGAACGTCATGCGCATGGAAGATCTCGATCACGCGATCGAAGTCGCGAATCGATCGGCCTACGGCAACGGCACTGCCATTTTCACCAACTCGGGCAAGGCAGCGCGCGAATTCAAACATCGAGTCAAAGCCGGCATGGTCGGAATCAACGTCGGCGTGCCGGCGACCATGGCGATGTTCCCGTTTACCGGTTGGGACGATTCCTTCTACGGCGATCTGCACATCCAGGGAAAAGAAGCGGTGCAATTTTACACGCAGCAGAAAGTGGTGACGACCAGGTGGTTTGGAGATGCGGGCGCCGTCGGTGATGTCTGGCGAAAATAAAGCGCCGGCTTCCAATCGAATGAAGCACCAAGCTCCAAGCATCAAGCTCCAGAGGAACATCAAGCCCCAAACATCAAGGGAGCGCCGCGGATTTTGGAGCTTCGCTGTTTGGAGCTTCTCTGGTGCTTGGTGTTTGGAATTTGGAGCTTTCTCGTGAGTTTGCTCATCAAGGGTGGTGAAATCGTCACCGGCAGCCAGCGCTACTTCGCCGACATCCTTTGCGAAGGCGAAACAATCACGCGGATCGATCGTGATATTCAGGCGCCGCCAGGAGCGGAAGTGATCGATGCGAAAGGGAAATACGTTTTCCCGGGATTCATCGATCCGCACACGCACATTTATCTGCCGTTCATGGGGACGTTTTCCAAGGACACTTATGAGACGGCCAGCAAAGCGGCGCTCGTAGGCGGGACGACGACGATTTTTGAAATGGTTTGTCCGTCGCGTGCGATGAGCGCAGCGGAAGGATTTTCTCTTTGGAACGAGCAGAGCGCGGGCAAATCGGCCTGCGATTACACGTATCACATGGGCGTGACGAAGTTCGACGCCGAGAGCGCAGAGCAACTGCGCGAGATCGTGAAGGCCGGCGTTTCGTCCTTCAAAATCTTCCTCGCTTACAAAGGCGCGTTTGGGATCGACGACGGCGAACTTTACCAGACCTTGAAACTCGCCAGGGAACTGGGCGTGATCGTGACGGCGCATTGCGAGAATGAAACGCTGGTGGCGGAGCGGCAGAAGGAATTGCTGGCCGCCGGGTTGACTGGACCGGAGCAACATCACGAGAGCCGGCCGCCGCGC
>JBEEHO010000233.1:0-13791 GCA_041167425.1 Verrucomicrobiota bacterium
TCCAAAGCCGCTGTCGCGATGCACGAAACAGGCCGCGTCGAACAATGTCGCCTGGTAATTTGTGTGACCGGCAATTCGCCTGTGAGGTCCCTCGCCGTCTGCGCGGCTCGGGATGACAAGCAGGTTGGAACGAATGAAACGCTACGCGCGCCCCATATACGCGCCGGTGCGCGTATCGATCTTGATCTTCTCGCCTTCCTGGATGAACAACGGAACGTTCACGGTCTTGCCGGTTTCGAGAACCGCTGGTTTTGTCACATTCGAAGCAGTATCGCCCCGCAAACCTTCCGGCGCTTCCACCACTTTGAGCTGCACCGAAGAAGGCAGCTCGACCTGGACCGGCCGGCCGCCCGTCGAAAGAACTTCGACCGGAAGATTCTCCACGAGATATTCCTTCGCGTCCGCGAGCAAATCTTCGTTCAGCGTGACGGTCTCGTAAGTGTTCGGATCCATGAAGTGATATCCGCTGTTGTCCTTGTAGCTGAACTCGAGCGTGTTCCGGTTCATATCCACCGTTTCCACTTTGTCAGTGGAACCGAAACGCACGTCCGCGCTTTTCCCGGTGCCGATGTAACGGATGATCGCCTGCACAAATGCGCGCAGGTTTCCCGGCGTGCGGTGCTGCACATCCAGCACAATGGCCGTGTTGCCATTGTATTTTATTGCCATTCCCTTCCGGAGATCGTTCGCAGCAGCCATCGGATTCGTTGAAACGTTAAAAAAAAAGCTAAATCGTTGAAGCGGGCATTTGTCTACAATGGGCCAACGCTCAAAGCAACTTGAGCTTCGTCAGGTCCTGTGAATCGACGATGCCGACGGGCGCCTGTTGATCGTCCACCACCACGAGATCATCAATGCGATGGCGTTCGAGCAGGTTCAACACTTCCACCGCGAGCTTATCCTGGTGGACCGTGACGGGATTGAGCGTCATCAGATCGCCCACGAGACGTTCCGCGATTTTCGAGTCGGATTGAAAGTGCCGCACGAAATCACCGTGGGTAAAGATGCCGAGGAGTTGTCCATTTTCGTCGGCGACAACCGCCGCGCCTGCGCGCACTTCCGTCATGGTTTTCAGCACGGAATGGATGGGCGCGTCCGGCGAGACCATGGCGAGCGCGTTGCGCGGCCGCATGATTTGGTGGACGCGCAAAAGCAGGCTGCGCCCGATCATTCCCGCCGGATGGAAACGCGCGAAATCCTCTTTTTGAAAACCGCGCGCCTCGAGCAAAACCATCGCGAGCGCGTCACCCAGCGCGAGCATGACGGTTGTGCTCGAGGTCGGCGCGAGGTTCAGGGGACACGCTTCCTGCTCGATATTTACATCGAGCACGACCTGCGAATTCTGCGCCAGGCTGGAATTCACGTCGCCGCAAACCGCAATGATCTTGACTTGAAAACGCGCGATGGCCGGCAGAATCCGCAGCATTTCTTCCGTCTCGCCACTGGCGCTCAAGGCCAGAATGACGTCGCCGTCCGCGATCATGCCGAGGTCGCCATGGAGCGCGTTCAAGGAATCGAGCACGACGGCCGGCGAACCGGTGCTGGTCAAAGTCGAAGCGATCTTGTTTCCGATATGGCCCGATTTGCCGACCCCAAGCACGATGACCTTGCCGCGCGCTTCGACAGATTCCTTGATCAGGTCGACCGCCCGGGAGAAATTGTCGCCCAGGCGCCCGCGCAGGCGCTGGAGCTCGAAAATTTCAATGTCCAGAACGCGTCTGGCCTTTTCAAGATAGTCCATCGGCTTATGATTGTGCGCTCAGGCGTCCGGGCCGGCAAGAATTCATGAAACCGTTTGGAGATTTAGCGATTCAATGATTGAGCGAATGGACGAAACCTGCTCTTCAATGGCTGTCTGATTCAACTGACCATGTCCCGACTCTGAGCTTATACCATGAAAACCTACCTGATCGGTCTCCTCTTGTTTGCTGCCGCGGTGACCGCAGCGAACGCCCAAACTTTCACCGCGCCAGTCACGCACCCGAAGCAGCGCCATCGGCCGGCGCCGCCGATTTCCGAGAGAAATGAGGTGGATGGCGTGGTCCCGCGCGCGATCCGGGGCGGAAACCCGCTGCAGATGTTCAACCCTTTGGCGCCGCGCAAATACGGCACGTCGCAGGAAGCCGTGAGCTACGATCCAAATGACCCCATCCGGTGGAGAGGCATTAAATTTTTTGAGTTTCGATTTTGACGGAAGCAACTGACCGTTCCGCGCCGGCGGCGGAACGGCCGGTGGTCGCCTCGTATTGCGCGACATTTTTGAAGCCGGAGATGCTCCACATCTACCGGCAGATTACTTCCCTCCGGCGCGTCTCGCCTTTCGTGATCGCGCAGAAGCGCGAAGAATCCGGCCGTTATCCTTTCGACCGGGTCACGATCGTGCCCAAACCGGCCACGCATTTCGCCCGGCGCTTTTGGTTCAGGCAGGTCCGACAAGCGCCGTGGCAAATTTCGCTGCGCGAAGTGAAGACGCTGGTTCGCATTCTCGATGACGCGCGGGCGCGGCTTCTCCACATTTATTTCGGGCATATCGCCGTGCATCTCCTGCCGTTGATCCGGGCCTGGAAAAATCCGACGGTCGTTTCGTTTCATGGCGCTGATGTCATGGTCGATTTGGAAAAGCCGGCTTTTCGGGAGACTACGAAACAAATGCTCGAAGCGGTGCGGCTCGTCCTGGTGCGCTCGGAATCGCTGGGCCGGGCGCTGGTGGAAATGGGTTGTGCGCCGGAAAAAATACGGGTCCAGCGCACGGGCATACCCGTCGAAGAGATTCCTTTCCGGGAACGCGTCCGCCCGGAGGATGGCGCTTGGAAATTCGTGCAGGCGTGTCGCTTGATCGAGAAGAAAGGGCTGAGAACAAGCCTGCTCGCATTCGCGCAATTCATCGCTCGTTATCCTTTATCCACCTTCACGATTGCCGGGGAAGGGCCGCTCCGGGACGAATTGGAACTCCGCGCGCGGCAGCTCGGGATCGAACCGAGCGTAAAATTCACCGGCTTCATTTCACAAACGGAATTGCGCGAATTATTTTATCGCTCGCACATTTTTCTTCATCCGAGCGAGCAGGGCGCCGATGGAAACCAGGAAGGTGTCCCGAACTCCATGCTCGAAGCGATGGCAAGCGGACTGCCGGTCTTCGCCACCGAGCATGGCGGAATTCCAGAAGCAATCGAACATGGCCGAAGCGGAATCCTGGTGAAGGAAAGCGACCACGATGCGCTCGCGCTCGCGTTGCTGGATGCCTCCGCGCAGCCGGACGAGCTGGCTGTGATTGCGCGGAACGGCGCGGAATCGGTTCGCCAAAAATTCGAGCAAACTGCGCAGACGCGGCAACTCGAGGATTACTACTTCGAAGCCATCCTGTAGCCGCTTCGCTGTGCGAATCGCGGGAACGAAACCCCGATAATGCAGTCGAGCTCGCGCGGCCCAGAGGCGGCGGCTAGAGCGCGCCAAGAAAGATTTGCAGCTCTTGGGCGATTACGTTGAAGGCGAGGCGCTGACGAGCGAGCGGCTCCATCTTCGCAACGCTTTCCTGATAATGCGTTTTGTCGGTGAGTATTCGCCGCGCGACTTTTCCGATGTCGTCAATCGAGCGGGCGAAGCCGCAACTCTCCGGAAAGGCGAGTCGATCGATCGCGCCGTTTCCGCCGATGCAAGGGACGCGGCAAAGCAAGGCGTCGCCCGCCACCTGGCCCGGAACAAAACTGGTATCGAGCTGCAGCACAATTTTGTGCCGGGCCAGTTCCCGCAAATAATCCGGATACGCCGCCTTTCGATCGAGAATGCGCAATTTGTCCGGCGCAAACCCCATGCCGGCAAGGAGGCGTGCGCCTTTGCGACGGGCGAAGTTGAAAACCGTGACGGTCTCCCCAGTCGTCTCGCTCAATTCCCGCGCGACGAACAACGCGCCAGCGTGATTACGTGACGGCACATCCCATTCGCGTGTCCCGATGAAAATGCCGGAGCATTCGTCGATCGGGCGCGAGAAATCCCACCGCCGGTCGTCGACTGGATATGGCGTCGGAATAAAGGCGACTCGCTGGAGCCCTCCGCGCATCGCCCGATATATATCAGCGGCCTCAGGCGTGGGCGCGATGCAAGCGTCCGCCTGACGGATGATGCGCAGGAAACGAACGAGCCTGGCCGGATCGCGCAGTTGACCCGCGATTTGGTGAAGTCCCGTTTCCTTTAGCGCAACCACAACGACGCGCTTCGCTTTTTGCAGCGCGGCGAGCGCGCGTTCCGAGGCGATAAAATCGCCGCGCAGCAAAAGCAAAACCGGCGTCGATTCCGCGATCGCCTTTTTTACTTCGCGCTGAAAACTTCCGCGCGTGCAGGCCGCATAGGCGTGAAAATTTGTCGGCGGATGCGGTTGCGTCGTCTCGCCCGCGCCATCGGAAAAATGCTGTTCAGGATCGCGTCCGCCCGGATTGAGGACGGTCAAACGAAAATGGGCGAGAGGATCGTGCGCCATGGGGAGAGCACGCTATCAGATGACGACACGGACTGCGAAGGCGGATCGTGCGTTCCGCGCACGATGACAAGATTCCGGCGAAGCCGCCAAAGAAACATCGCGCGCGGAGCGCACGATCCACCTAGTCGCCGAGATCCGCCGGCGGTGGAGGCGTGGGTTTCAAAATCTGGTCGCTCGGAATTTCATCGGCAGGATGCACCGGTTTGGCGCGGCGGATTTCCTTCGGGACTGATGGAGTCGGCTCGACTCGCTCGGCCCTCGGAATAGGTTTTGTCGGCTCAGGTTCGACCGCCTCCGCTTTGGGAATGGTTTCATCCGGCTCAACGGGCTTCGCCTTCAGGATCGGCTTCGTCGGATCGGGCATTTTTTCTTCCTGACTGGAAGGGGATTCCTCGGACTTCGGTTTTTCGGTTTCTTTTTCAGGCGGCGGCTTTGGCTTGAACGTTGACTTCACGGAATTGTAAGGATCATTTTCCGCCAGAAGGACCGGCCCCTTTACTGCCACTGGAGGCACGTGGCTCGGATCAACCGCGAGCGACGCGCGCGGAAATCCCGACGCCGGCAAATCGCGCACGAGACGCGCCCGCACTTCGCCATGAACATTGCACGGCTCGGTCGGCATTTGCGCGGAAGTCGCGATCTCCATGTAAGTCGTGCGGCGGCGGACCGTCTCGCCTCCCTCTGATTTCACTGCGTCGTAGCACTTGTCCGTCGCGAGCAAACCGGACCTCGTGCAGATCTCAGCCTTCTGCATTCCGGCGGGCAACGGGATCTCCTTGGACGGATAGCGCTCGTTCGCGGCATTCATGACATCGACCCAGATCGGCAGCGCGATTTCGCCGCCAAACGCGCCGCGATAAATTTTCTGCGGCTTATCGAACCCGGCCCAGACCGCGCAAGTGATCGAGCTGTCGTAACCGGCAAAAAGCGCGTCGGTAAAATCGTATGCGGTTCCGGTTTTCCCGGCTGCGGGAAATTTCTTGAGCCCAAATTTTTCCCGGCCCGCGCGGCCGGTACCGGACTCGAGCGCATCCACCAGACAGGAATGAACTTCGTAGGCGGTCTCTGGTTTTATGACTCGCTGCCGCGCCCGTTCTTCCGGCGCCTGCCAGACGACCGTGCCGTCTTTTTCCTCGATGCGATCGAGAATGTGCGGCGCGCTAGGGCGCCATCCGCCGTTGGGGAAAATCGTGTAAGCGAGCGCGAGCTCGGCCAGAGTGATTTCGCTGCTGCCCAGAAACGTCGCCGGAAAAGGACGCAGCTGCGAACGGATCCCGGCGGCGTGGCAAAGCTGAATGACCGGCTCGACCCCGACCGTCATCCCGATGCGGACCGTGGCGCCGTTTTTCGATTTCGCCAGCGCCTGCCGCGCCGTCATCGGTCCTTCGTAACGGTTCTCCTCCGATTCAGGTCCCCATTCGCCGAGAATGCCGGTCGTCCCGCCGATCATCACCGCGCGATTATCGAGCGCCGAGTCTTCCACGAGAGAGCCGGGGAAAAGTCCGCTCTCAAACGCGGCGGCATATACAAACGGTTTGATCGCGGTGCCGGCCGGACGCTTCGCCTGCAAGGCGCGATCGAATTGATTGTGCTCGAAATCGCGGCCACCGATGAGGACGAGAATGCCCGCCGTCTGGTTATCGAGCGCGATGAGCGCGCCCTGCAAATAATCGGGCGACACGGCCACGTTCGGCACGGCGATCTGCTTCGCATTGCGATAGCGCGTGGCAAAGGCCTCATACGTCGGATGGCTGTATCCGGGATGCTGTTCGGCCCGGGTGAGGTTCGCTTTCATGGAATCCTCGGCCACTTTTTGCAGCTCCGCGTCCACCGTGGTGTGGATGCGATAGCCTTCGTTCATCGCGCGATCCCAGCCGACCGCGGCAATGACCTGCTGACGGATGTAATCGACCGCGTAGGTCTGGCCCTGCGCATTCTGCCTGTTGCCGATAACCACATCCTCTGCCTGCGCGGTCTCGCATTGCGCGTGGGTGATGAATCCAAGATCGCGCATACGGCTAAGGGCGACATTACGGGCCTCGCGCGAGGCCGCCTTATCGCCCCAGGGCGAAAGCTTGTTCGGGCTCTTGATCAGGCCGGCGATGGTGGCGGACTCGGCAAGCGTCATGTCGCGCGCCGGCTTCCCGAAATAACCGCGAGACGCCGCCTCCGCCCCGTACAATCCTCCTCCGAAATAAATCCGGTTGAGGTAAAGTTCCATGATCTTCTGTTTGCCGAAGCGTTCCTCGATCCGGCGTGAGAGAAAAATCTCGAGCAGCTTGCGGCGAAAAGTTTTTTCCTTCAGGGCAAAGCTGTTGCGCGCCAGCTGCTGGGTGATGGTGCTCGCGCCCTGCCGCACGTGACCGGCGGTAAAATTCTTGAGCGCGGCGCGCACGATGCCGGAAAGATCGTAACCCCCATGTTGATAAAATTTATTGTCTTCCATCGCGACGACGGCATTCACGAGATCGCGCGGCAGCTGGTCGTAGGGGACGGTCTCCCGGTTTTCGACGTAGATCTGACCGAAAATCTTGTCGTTGCGATCGAGGATGACGCTGGCGGATTCCATCTGTTCGAGCTTCGAAAGATCGAACGTGTTCGCTTCCTCACTGAGAATGGAGGCGAGGTAGAAGAAATAAATGCCGAACGCGATCAGTGCCACAAGCGCACCGCCGATCGGGAGATAGAATTTTGGTTTGGTAAACCAGCGGCGATGGACGTACTCAACCGTTGGTCGGGAAAGATAGGAAACAGGCATGCGGCGGGCCGGGACGTGGGTGTCGCGCGCAACTTAGGTGCAATTCGAATCAAAATCCAAACGGCAAACGCTCAAATCAACAGAGCCTTCCAGCTCTGATTTGATCGAATTCATTCGGGCCACCATCCGCCTTGAGGGACCCGTGACGTTCGCCTGGTTCATGGAGCAGGCGCTTTATCATCCGGCACAGGGTTACTACAGCTCGGGGCGGTGCGCGATCGGACGGCGCGGCGATTACTTCACGAATGTGAGCGTGGGGCCGCTCTTCGGCCGGCTGCTGGCCGCGCAATTCACCGAAATGTGGGAAGCGCTCGGCCGGCCCGGTGATTTCGCCGTGATCGAACAGGGCGCGCATCACGGGGACTTTGCGCGTGATGTGCTCGAAGCGCTGCGGGAGCGGGCCCCCGAGTTTAGTGCGGCTTTAAAGTACCAGATCGTGGAACCGTTTCCGATTTTGCAGGAGCGACAGAAGGAAAAGCTCGAGAGCTTTAAGGAAAAGGTCGTTTGGCAAAAATCGCTTACCGAAGTTGAGCCGTTCTGCGGCGTCCATTTTTCAAATGAACTGCTGGACGCGATGCCCGTGCACTTGATTCGTCGTATTGATCGCGAGGGCGAGTGGCAGGAGCAATTTGTCGAGAACTCGGGAGATGGATTCGGCTTCGTCGCGAAACCACTAAGCGATGAAAATTTGCGGCGACAGCTGGAGAAAATTCCGCGACCCGAAATGGCGCCTTACGAGACTGAGGTAAATCTCGCCGCTTTGGATTGGATCGAGGAGGTCTCGCGCAAACTCATTCGCGGCTATGTGCTGGCGGTCGATTACGGCTACTCGCGCGATAAATTTTACGCGGCGGAACGAACCAGCGGAACGCTTCAGTGCTACTCCGGGCATCATGCCGTGGCGTCGCCTCTTCATCAGATCGGACACGCTGATATTTCCGCGCACGTTGATTGGACCAGCATCGCCGAGCGCGCGGAAGAATGTGGTTTCACGCTGGCCGGTTTCACGGACCAATATCATTTCATCACCGGCGTGATTGCGCGCTTGTTGCCGGACGAATTTTCGGAAGAGAGCGAACCGCGCTCGCGCCGTGCGCTGCAAACTCTGTTGCATCCGGAATTCCTCGGGACCGCGTTTCAATTTCTCGCGCTGGCGAAGAACGCCGGAGATCAACCACTAGGCGGATTCAAATTTGCGCGCGACCCGCGGGCAGCCCTCGGGCTTCGCCCGTCGCCGTGATCGGAACCACCGACTATACGATCGTCGCCGGCACCGTCTGATCCGCCGGATCTGAGACCGGCGGCGCCAGAAATGGTGCGAATACTTCCAGGGCGCGAGTGGGGATCGTGGCCACGACATCCGTCGACTCGCCCTCGTAATGGACCTCGCGCACAGTGCCGTCGCGATGCAGCCGCGCCAGTAAATCGGCGCGGGCGGCAGGCAATCGCAGCTCAACCGTCATGGTGCCTCGCGCGACGAATTCGGAAATGCGTTCGACCAGTTCATCCATGCCCTCGCCTGTGAGAGCCGAGACAGAAACGGCGTCCGGAAAATGACGGCGCAAAGCGAAGAGCGCGGAAGGATCGCTGATCTTGTCGACCTTGTTGAAGACCACGAGCATCTGCTTGGTGTCAGCGCCGAGATCGGTCAGGACGCTCATGGTTGTATTGTAAAATTCCATCACTTCCGCTTGCGAGACATCGAGCACGTGAATGAGAAAATCCGAGAGCGCCGCTTCTTCGAGCGTGGCGTTGAATGCTTCCACCAGCTGATGCGGGAGTTTGCGCACGAAGCCCACGGTGTCGGTGAGCAATAACGGTTGCTTGTTCGGGAGCGCGATCTTTCGGGTAGTGGTATCGAGCGTGGCGAAGAGTTTGTTTTCAATAAAAACGTCGGCTCCGGTGAGCCGTCGCAAGAGCGAAGACTTGCCCACATTGGTGTAACCGACGATGGCCGCGTTCGGCACGGGGGCGCGTTTACGGTCTTTCCGCTGAGTGGCGCGAGCACTCCGGACCGTTTTCAGTTCGCGCTTGAGTCGATCGATCTGCAATCGGATTTTCCGTTTGTCCTGCTCGAGCTGGCTTTCGCCTTCGCCCTTCGCGCCGATTCCGCCGCCCTGTTGCCCGAGGTGACTCCAGGCACGCGTCAGCCGCGGCAGCGAATATTCCATGCGAGCGAGATCCACCTGGATGCGGGCTTCGCGCGTTTGGGCGCGGGCGCCGAAAATATCGAGAATAATTTCGTGCCGGTCCGCGACGGTCATTCCGGCGAGCTCTTCCCAGTTGCGCTGCTGCGAGGGACTGAGCTCATTATCGAAAACGAGGACATCGCATTCGAGCTTTTTCGCGAGATCGACGATCTCCTGCGCCTTGCCGGAACCGATCAGGTAGCGCGGGTTTTGTTCGCGATGAGGGACCAGCATCCGCTCGACCACGGGGATGCCGAGCGTATCGACGAGCTCCTCCAATTCCTCGAGCAAACTCTGCGACTCAGCTTTCTTATCCGCGCCCATATACGCCCCCACCAGGAGAGCGCGCTCAACCAGTTTATCCTTTGCTTTGATCTCAAACATCGCGACCGACAATCTAGCACGATTGTTGGAGACGGCCTGCCTGCGCTCAGGCCGTTGGGAAAGAGCAACGCCCTCGCAAAATCCCGGCACACGGCGCGCGCCGGCTCCAATTGCGCGCGATCTTGCGCGCGCAGCGATCAAATCGCTTTCGTTTGAATATCGATCTCGGATTTCAGGGTGCGGTGGACCGGGCATTTGTCTGCAATCTCGAGCAGCCTTTTGTGTTGTTCCGGGTCCAGCTTTCCCACCAGATGAATCTCGCGTTCGATCCGGTCGATCTTGCCTTCCTTGGTTTCGCAGTCCTGGCAATCGATCGCGTGAATCTTCGAATGCCGAAGATTCACCGTGACACTTTCGAGCGGCCACTTCTTCGTCCTCGCATAAAGCGCGATCGTCATCGAAGTGCAGGAGCCGAGCGAAGCGAGAAGCAGATCGTACGGCCCGGGGCCGGTATCTTTTCCTCCGAACTCGATCGGTTCATCCACCGTTAACCGGTGTGGACCGACCACGATCTCCTGGGCAAAGCCCGCCGCGTCGCCGCGTACGATTACATCCGTTGCGCTCATGCCGGCAGTTTACCTTTGTCTCGACCAGCCGCCAGTCGCCGTGCAATTTTGCAGCGCGAGTGAAAAGAAAAGCGTAACGGCAATGGCAATATGACATCCGAGGGAAAACTGTCGTCTGTGATCGGTTGCGCCATCGGGGGTATCGTCGCCGCTCTCATACTCTGCGCGATCCTTTATCCTTTCCGCCAATCGGGAAAGCAATCACTCGACGTCTGGACCCGGGCTGCCTGGATGTTCGCGCATGCCAAGGATGAGGAGGCATTCCCGCCCAAGGCCGAACTTTGCGCTGCGCCTTTTTGCCGGCGCGTTGACACTCAGCCAAAATACGTTGGCGGCAATCCCGGCCACCGCAGCGCGACCAGGCTTCCCTTTTGTCCCGAGCACAACTCCGGTCTGCCCAAAACCGGAACCCGGTACGACGATCTATTGCGATTCATCTATTGGGTGGTGGCGATGATCCTGTCCTGGATCGAAGCCATATTTGTTCTTGGCGTCGCCTCCTACCCGTTGGCCCTCGTCTGGGCGTTCCTTCGCCGGGACCCGGGCGGGGAAAGCCCCTGGCGCCGCGCCCTCGTTTACTCCGCCACTCTCGGCATCCTGATCGGAGGAGCCGCTACCGTACTGGTATGGAGTATGTTCGCGTGGTGGTAAGGCAGAGTTGGGAAATCGCCGGCAGCCACGTGCGATGACACCTATTCCGTCCGCAACGCCTGCATTGGATTCACGCGCGTGGCGCGGCGGGCGGGGACGAAACAGGACAACGCAGCAACCATCGAAAGCAACGCGATGACAGAACCATAAATCAGCGGATCGAGCGTGTTCACTTTGAAGAGGAAGTTTGCCAGAGCCGCGCGCCCGACCACCCCGAGCAGCAGTGCCGCCGCGCCGACCCCAAGGAAAAGTCCGATGCCGAGCTGCCATGCGCCCTGGGTCATGACCATGCGAACAATTCGCGCCGCGTTCGCACCGAGCGCCATCCGGATGCCGAATTCCTGCGTGCGCTGGCTCACCGAAAAACTCATGACGCCGTAAAGACCGACAGCCGATAACACGACCGCGGCGACACCGAAGATGGTGAAGAGCGTGGCGGTAATGCGGTTGACGCCCAGAATCTCATCATGCAATCGCGCGGGCGTGCCGGTGAAGTAGACGGGAAGGTTGGGATCCAGCGCCGCCACGGCCTGGCTCAACACCGGGCCAAGAGTGTCGGCGCGCTGACCGGGATGTGGCTTTACCACGATGGTGCAAAATTGCGGCGACGGCGAGGCCGCGAGCAAAGGAACATAGAACCCGCTGCTATCGGTCTGCTGGTTGAAGGGACCTTGCATGAGCGTATCCGGCACTACGCCGACAATAGTGCGCCATTCCTGGGGCTTCGCCGGATTGAAGGGGCGGACCCGTTTTCCGAGAGGACTTTCCTGGCCGAACCACTTTCTTGCGAAGCTCGCGTTCACGATCGCAACCGGCTGTTTTGCATCCGAATCTTCAATCGTGAAATCGCGGCCCTCTAAGACTTTTAAGCCGAGCGTGGTGAAATAACCATCCGAGACCGATTCGGAATTGCCCCGCGGCCGCTCGCGATCGGTCATGTAGATTTTCCCGTCGACTTCGAATTGGCCGAAGTTGGCAAAGGTCATCCGAAAACGATCGGACATGGCGGCGCCATCAAACCCAGGACTGGTGCGCAGAGACCGCAGGACGCGAACGAAAAACTGCTGGCGCGCTTCCGAGGTGGGATAATCGCCTTCAAACAAACCCATGCGCGCGCTGTAAACACCGTCCTCATCGTATCCGTAGCTAAGCGATGTCTGGTTGCGGACAGATTTGATCTGAAGGGTGGCGGCGATCAGCAATGTCGCAGTCAACGCGATCTGCCCAACCACCAGGACGCGCGTGAGCACATTCACCAGCCGGCTGCTGTTGCCGCGCCCGCCTTCCTTCATCACTTCCGCCGGATTAGCTCCGGCGCTGAGAAACGCGGGAATAAATCCGGAAACGAGCGTGGCCACTAAAGTGATGCCAACGGTGAAGATCAGAACTTTGGCGTCGATGGTGAAGGTGACCCAGTAAGGTAATGGAAATGGCAGTGCGTTCGTGGCGCGAACCAGGAGACTCACGGCCCAATACGCCATGAACACGCCAAGGACCGCCCCGAGCGCGGCGACCAGAAAACTTTCGGTGAGCATCTGGCGGACGAGCCTCCAGCGGGTCGCGCCCAGGGCGCCGCGAATGGCGAGCTCCTTCGCGCGCAACGCGGCGCGGCCAAACTGCATGTTCATCACATTCACACACGCAATGAGCAGGACGACAATGACGGCGCCGAGCATCGCGTAAACGGTCTGGCGAAGTTGTGGCCCGACAAAAGCATTGAGAAGCGGCTGCACGCTGGCGGAAGTGAACTGTCCGTTCGTTTTCGGATTGTCCTTCGCGATGCGGCGAGCCAGGCCGATGAATTCCGCGTTGACCTGATCGAAGCTCACGCTCGGCTTGAGCCGGCCGATCACCTGCACGCCCAGCCCGGAAGGATCTTCGCGCGGTTTGATGGGAAATTCATTGTAAAGCGGGACCCAGAGCTGTTCCGCCTGAGGGAACTTAAAGTTCTGCGGCATGACGCCGATGATGGTGGCGGCGCGTCCATTGATCCGGACATTCGCGCCGACGATTTTGGGATCGGCGCCGAAATCCCGCTGCCAGATTTCATAACCGAGCAGCGCCACCTTCTCCGCGCCGGGCTTGTTGTCCCCCGCGGTAAAATCGCGGCCCATGATGGGAGAAACGCCCAGGATTCGAAAGAAATCCTCGGTCACGTATGCGCCGGTATAGCGCTGCGGGCTGTTCTTGTAGGTAACGTTGATTGTCGATCCGCTCAGGTAACCGGTCATGAGGGCGAACGATTGCTGGGCCGCGCGCAGGTCTTCGTAATCCTGCGCGGAAGGGATGTTGCCCGAGCCGTTATTGTTTTGCTGGTCGTTCGCCTGCGGATCGATGAAACCGACGTTTGCCAGCTCTTCCGGATGCGGAAAGGAGAACCCGCGGAGCACGAACGCATTCACGACGGTGAATTGCGTGGTCACTCCGCAGATGCCCAGCGCGAGCACGATCGTGGCGAGGATGCAGAAAGTTTTCTCCTTGAACAGAACACGGAGACCGACGCGGACATCTTGGCGGAAGGTTTCGAGAAACATAAATCAGAAGTCAGGGTTCAGAGTTCAGGATTCAGCATTGGGAAAGTGACTGCTCTCCAGAGTGAGATGCGTCCGTGCGCTGGAACGGATTCAAAAAGATGGAGCGCAAAAATCGCGCGAGTCGATCGGCCACGCTGAAAAGACGCCGCCGGGCCGGAATTTTGTCTATGCCGCAGACCCTTCGCAACAGCCGGCGGCGTTTTCCGCCGCAGGACGAAACATGGCGGAAGCCAAA